>NZ_JAZHPY010000021.1:0-12712 GCF_036711655.1 Wolbachia endosymbiont of Pentidionis agamae
TAAAAAACACGGATTATGCAAAGGATTGTGAATATGGTGGAAAAATATTCTCTGTGAAATCAATGCATATTAATCATCTTGGTACAGTCAGAATAAAATTATCGATAATCAAGGTTAGTGTACAAAACACAAATCATGTGAATAATCACCAATATATTACTGAAATGTCTTCATTGAAACCAATTCATATAAGTGATGATGGTATTGGTCGAATAAATTTTTCGACGAAAGACGTAGAGAAAGCATATGATGAATATGTCAGAGGATTAGAGGGTACAGAAAATGCTAATAGTGTGGTTTTTTCCGTAGATAATGCTCCAAAAAATCAACATTCAAAACCTCTTGCTAATTGTAATGATAGACCACCAACACCACACCCTTCTAAAAAAGAATGTGAGTTACATAAACAGAATAATGTATTAAATTTTTTTAAAAACATGAATGGAGGTGAGTTTTTACACAGTACTCAATCATTGCTTGATCAACATTCAGTACAAGCTCCATCTCCACCACAAAGAAAAAGAAAGTCACAAAATACAGCACCTATTTTTACTACTAATAATAATTTAACAAACACAGGAGGCAATAACATGCTTACAACACAACAAAATAGTGCTTCACAACAAGTGAAGGCTAATTCAGAACAGAGTAATAATTTGCATGCTCATTCAAAAGAGCTAGAACATTCTTGTGGAAGCGATGAAAGCACTCTGGGTATATCTTTGCCTAATTCACATAATCGAACAAATACTGATGATGCAGAGCTAACTCCAAATTCGCAAACACCACAACCTGTAAAACCTCGAAGGGCTGCCAACGCAGGAAGCATTGAGGAATCTCAACCACCGTCACCTGAAGATGCACAACGTGATATTTCTACAGTTCTTTCTCAACCTATAAAAGAGATAGAGAACACATGTGATAACTCAGTAAATAAAACTGAAATGAGTGATATAAACAATAAAAAAGGAACTAATCCATTTGGAAATGATAGTGATTTTGAAGAGGAAGATGAAAAAGAAGATACTATGAGCAGAAGAAGTTCTGGCATAGGAACAACAACGTCAGTAACTACTGAGCCACCTATTTACGCAAAAGTCAATAAGGAAAATAACAAATATAATACTACATACAATACAACTAGTCAAACATGCAAAGGAGGTGGTGATAGTATTTTTTCAAATTTAAGTACAAATAGCGGAGTAGATTCTGATGCTCCATTAGTTCCTCCAAGAAATAAACCAGCAATTGTTACAAAAAAGTCACGCAGTTTTTTTATACCAAGCGAGATGCATGCTTTAAAACAAAAAGGCTTTATTATTCCTGTAGTTAGTGGGTCATGCATTTTGCTATGTACATCTATATTTGCAGGTTTAGCATATTCAAAAGATAAAGAAAAACTTTTTGCATTTATTACAAGCAATCCTAAGTTACTTACAATAACTGCTTCTGTAGTGCTAGCATTATTTATTATAAGTATATATCACGCAGCAAAAAAATCTCACTATCATGAAATTAAAGATAAGGATAATAGTAAAGTTTTAAAGAGTAATAGTCAAATTTTAAATGAAGTATGTGATTATATACAACAAGATGAAGTGCAAGATAAACTTATCAAAAGTATGCTATTAAAATATAGTAATAACACTTATTCAACTTTTACATTCAGCGTTTTAGAGTCAAAAAGAAAGTTTTTTAATATCGATGAAAAAGTAATAAGCAGAACTAATAAATTAGAGTCAATAATAAATGATAGACCACTATTTACCGCATTATTAACTGCTTTCATCACTGCAAATATCATGCTTCCTTCGTTACTATACGCTACAGGTGGTGTGAATAACGTTGCTATGTTTTATAAAATGCTTCCTACTACTGATCTAGGAATCTCAATAATTGTAGGTGCAAGTTTATTTGCATTATCAATACTATGTCTTGGAGTGCGTTACTATAATAAAACGAACTGCACTAATTTAATTTATCCATGTACTACAACAAAAATCAAAGATAAGCACGGAGAAATTAATGTAGAAATAATTGGAGAAATATGTAGACAGAAAGTAGATGTACTTGGAGGAAGTCATAAGAAAGAAGCAAAATGTGCGAGCTTAAAACTTGAACAAATTGTTGTAGAAAGACATAATGCTGACCCAACGATTTACAATGTAATAAGTTGTGCATAGTTTATCACAAGACATTAATGATGAAAATAGCTTTTTATAAACCAGGAGAATATAATACTAGTGATAAATTATGATACTAGTATATTGTTAATGAAATTTTTTAAGTTAGCTTTTCTTCTGGTTTTTAACTTTTCTGCATTTAATATTGAGCTTATTTCCGTAGTACTTTTGTTAATATCATAATTTACAATTATGTAATCATATTTGAAACACTTTTTTATTTCATTTTGAGCCTCAATCAATCTATGTTTTATCACATCCTCTTCATCACTGTTACGATTATCTAAACGTATCTTTAATTCACTCATTGAAGGGGGAAGTATAAAAATAGTTACAACATTTTTTTTTATAATTTTAGATAGGTAAAATGCTCCTTGCCAATCTATATTTAGTAAAACACTTATTCCTTTCTTTATATTTTCTTCTATAAAATCTTTAGGAATACCATATAAATTATTAAAAACTTTAGCATACTCTAACATATCTCCAGACTTACACATACTATAAAACTTTTCTTCTGTAACAAAAAAATAATCTTTACCCTCTATTTCTCCGAAGCGTGGTACACGTGTTGTAACAGAGATAGATTTTACTAAATCATTATGTTGTTTTAGTAAGTTATGAGATATTGTTGTTTTTCCTGCTCCGGATGGAGAAGAGAGTATTAATAAGATACCTTCACTTTCCAATATTTGTTCTTTCATACTACTTATAGTATAGGCATGCTAATCACGGATCACAACATTTTTTAGTCTTGTATTCTTTTGCACAATAGCTTTGTTAAAGTCAGATTGAAAGAAATTAGCATAACTTAAATCAGCATTTAAGAAATTAGCTTCCAATAAGGGAGAGTTGACAAAAATACTATAATGTAACTCTGTATTTTCAAAATTTGTTTGTTTTAAATTTACATTCAAAAATTTTACTCTATCAAGTATTGAATTACTAAAATCTATGCCTTGTAAGTTTAGGTTGTTGAATTCAAAATCAGAATAATTTACCTCTAGCTTTTTATTTTTATCTGCTCTTCCTTGTAAATCTTTATGTGAAACTATAGCATTATTTGAAGTTAAGTAATCATTTAGTTTATATTGTCCTTCATTATCAATAACAATTGTATTATCAAATCTTGAATCCATAAGATTAGCATTTGCTAGCGATCCTTTATATACAATAGAGGAGAGAAAAGGCGTGTTACTAATAATTATATTATCCATATTGCTATTAAAGAAGCTAGTTTTTTTTATAGTATTTCCATGTAAAAAAGATGATGTGAAGTTTCCATTAATAAAGCTGCTATTTAATATTTCTGAGTTAGATAAGTTGATATTTTTGGCAAGTAGATCTACAAAAGCTGTGCCGTATACTTTACTAGAGTTCATGTAAGAATTAGAGAATTGGGAATTGTATACTTGGGAATTTTTGAATTCCATACTGTACATTGAAGCAAGAAACAAGTTTACATTACTTAATTTAGAATGAACAAATGATGAATGATCGAGAAATGCACTCATTACATAAGAATCTGTTATTTTAGTTTTGTAGAATTTTCCATTTCTAATATCAGCATCTGAAAGAACAACTTTGTTTAAATTGCTGGAGCTAAAGTCGCTATTGTATAGACTTGCATCCTTTATGGTTGATTCAACAATGTAAGCATGGGTTAATTTAGCATTATCTAGCTGTGCATCTAGAAAGTTTGAATACTCCACGTTTGTATAAGAGATATATGAATTATTCAAAATTGCTTTATTAAAATTACTATCAACTATACAAGAAGAAGCTAAATTAGCATTACTAATGTCACTACCAGTAAGATCTGATGCCTTTATGTAAGAACCGTATATATTAGCACCTTTAAGTGAAGAAAATTGAATATTAGATTGACATATATTTATGCCATATAAATCTGCATAATCTAGTTTACTGTTCTGTATAATGATATTGGCGGCTTCAACATTGTTAAAATATGCATGATTCAAGTCTGAGTTAGAAAGAGTAGAAAATTTAATTTTTGCATTTGAAAAGTTAGTATAAAGACCAGTAAAGTAACCAATGTTTACCATTAACAAATTAGAACCAATAAATTCTGCATAACTAGCATTAGATTCATCAAGTAACACATTAGTTAATTTAGCAGAAGATAAATTAGCAAAGCGTAAATTTGTTTTCTTCATATTAACATTATTCAAGTTAGCACCAGAAAAATTAGCACCACTTAAGTCTGCACCTAGAAAAGACACACCTGATAAACTAGCACCAGAAAAATCTGCCCCGATTAAACTTGCTCCATCAAAAACTGAATCTTTAAGAGATAACCCGCTAAAATCTGCTCCATTTAAGTTCAAACTAAAACGCTTGACAAAGTTCTCAGGCAACTTTTTTTTCTTACATTCTATTAAAAATTTGATAAAACTTTTTTTATTATAGTTTGTATATTTAACATGACTGAGTACATCAAAAACATCTATTGTATTGCAATAACATAGTTGAGATGTAAAAACAAATAATAATATTAATAATACACGCATACCTAACTAAAATTATTACTACGTTACAAGAAACTTTTTAGAAATATGATCAGTCTAAAAAATAAAGTCATATATCTACCTTTTGGCAATGTATTTATTATATCCTTCTAGAGTAATATTAAATGTGTAAGTTTTTACATTTTGTTTCCTATACGACACTGGTGCTATCAATAAACTTGCTAGTCCATTTTCAAGAAAATCCTTAAGAACAGGATCGTTACAATTCTTATCGTTATAATCTGCAAAAAACATTTGTGTTGTAAACTTCAAAAAATCAGGATGCTGAACAATAAAATTAATGTAAGGCGCTTGTCCAGTATGTATATCAGGCATTATGGTAATGAAATGATAATATCCTAAATTATCTGTAATAAATTTACCAGAAAGATTATCAATTTGTTTTCCTTTATGCCACATAAAAACAACTGCATTTTGAACTGGTAAACAAGATGCATCTGTCACTCTGCCAACTATGTGTATGAGTTCTCCTGCTATATTCTCTGGACTTCCTGTTTTGCGCCTTAGGTTATTTGATAAACTAAATTGTGTTGGTTTGTCATCAAGCTTGAGTATTTTCGGAGTCTCAATGCAATTTAAGAGTATTGGGTCAACTGCAAAAGATGTTGCAATATTGGTTGTCATAAAAAATAAAAATAAAACAGCCCTTATTATCATATTACTTAAAATAACTTTACTTGATTTTAATGCTGCTTTTTTAAACATAGTGCAAACTCAAAACTTAATCTATCATGTTCTTTATTTGGTATATAATCCTATTATCAGTTGTCTCATGTTTATTTGAGACAACAATGGTTGTATCAAAGGCTCCCTTTAGTAAACTTTTAAGAATTTCCCACTCCTCTTGATTATTTAGTACCATTATCTTATATTCATCCTCAATCTTTTCAAGTGCTGTTTTATAAGATGACCACAGTTCTTCATAAACTTTATTGTTTGTTACTTGTAGTATGATTAAAAATAAAAATAAATCTATGAAAGGTAATTCCTTTTTTCTATAGTTTGAGAGAGATAATTTTACCTTCTTAGTGCAGTAATCGATTGTTTTTAGTGAAAGTGACATATTTTTTGCAAAAAAAGTGAATTTATCTAGTATTGGCTTGAGGGATTTTTTTTGTAATTCTGAATCTTCAAAAAGCTTTTTTATAAATAAATTTACTGAACCTTTTGATAAATATAATGAAAGATTAGTAAAAAAACTTAAATCAAAATTTGCTCCAAGTAGTGTATTGATTGCCTTATACACGTTACTTTTATCTCTACTTATAGCCAGAATAACAACTATTCCTTCAATATTTAATGTATATTTTATGGCCTCTAAAAAATCTACAATGAATTTAGGACGGCATATATCTAAATTATCAACCATTATATAAATATTTTTACCATTTCTAATTTTATTCACAATTTTTGTAAACTGGTTTTGAAAATCTTGCATACCTGCCTTTCTTCTTTTTAGGCTATTTAGGTCTTGTAGAACAGAGCCTATGTCTTTCTTTTCTGCTTCTTTTGTTGCATCAAAAAGCACAGAAAACATACCAAGAGGAGACTTGCTGATTAGTTTGTTAACAGTATTTAAAGAGAATAATTCTTGGTTAATGCTTTTTAATTGAGTAATAGCACTTTTTCTTATTTTATATTTAACGAATAAGTCCTCGAACAAAAAATTTAAGAAAGAAACTAAAGGTTGTTCTAATGAATAGATATCCCATGCATCGTAATAAACAGCAATCTCATTTTGACTTTCTAGCGTTTTGATCCATTTTTTTAGAAAAAAAGTTTTACCAAATCCACTATATCCTTCTAAAGAAATAACTCTATCAGTACTTTCTAATGTACTTAAAATAGTATTAAATTTATTTACAGTTTGTTCATACTCAAAATAGCTATCTTGCCAGATATTTTCATGTATTACTGTTTTTTTCTTCGGTTTTAAAAATGAAAGTAACTTTTTAAAGCACATAAAGTATTTAAAATTTGTTTATAATACTACTTCACATATTTTCCTTAAATTAGCTTTAATTGACCTAACTTTTCTTACTTGTTTGTATGATACGCGAATGTTTTTAATTAGCTATGAAATTTTTACATCTATTGAGTTGCTTCTTATAAGAAGAAGAGTTTAAAGATTGTATTCACAATAAAAGTACGGTAATATAATTAGTATAGGTATTAACAAAAGAGGTTAAAGAAATGAAAATTTTACATAAGGTTTTATTGCTATGATATTCTTTCTATAGGTTTTTGCTTTGCTTATGATACTTATATTGCACTCCATGGTAATGTAGAATTGAGTAGCATCGAGACATCAGTTCCTTCTGGTGGAGTAGCAGCTGGAATAATTGGCAATAATATGAGATTTGAATTTGAATATGATTACTCACATTATATTTTCCAATCAAAAAATATTACTACGCATGCACCTATGGTTAACATGTATATTGACTTTAAGAGCCTGTTTAGAATCTTCGTAACAAGAGAGAATGATAATCTGTAGGCTAGTATTTAGCATCCGTTCGCAATTTTTCCACTGGACTTTTCTAACCAAGCAAAAGAACGCTCAACAACCAATCTCTTCTGCTGCAATTGGTCTTAAAAAAACTAGTTGGAGAGAACAGTGGTAGGAAAGAGCAAACCAGAACAGAAAAATTAAAATTTTCACTTCTTACCGTTGCAATTATATGCGTATTTCTGCTCGTGAATATTACGATATTGGTTCATTTATTGATAAACATGGAGTCGAGGTAGGGTTACTGCTTTTGATAAAGTCAAAGGCTTTTAGCATAGTTTAGTAATTTTTTTTAATTTGTAGTTGCTTTCTCAATACTTTTTTAGTAATTCTAAGAACCTGTTAAGAATTTCGGATAGAGTATGTAAAATAAGAATAGATTTAAGAAATAGGTATATCTATGCGAAAAAGTTATCCAAGCGATGTAAGTCAAAACAATTTGAAAAAATCATAGCAATTTTGGAAAATAGTAAAAAAACAAGACCAAGAAGCTTATGATTTGTTGTATGAAGCATTATATGTTCTAAAAAGTGCTTGCCAATGTAGGATGTTACCAAAGAATTTTCCACCCCGGTTATGGATTAAGTTGTACAGTAAACCTTAGAAATAGAAGGCTTTTTCGGCTGCATAGAATATGAAACCCAAAGCCTCTATATTTCCTATACTTTCTTCTTCCCTTAATACAAAATTAGCGTGATAAGGAGAGAAATTTAATCAAAAGAATGTTCAATAGTATTTCTGTAAAGTGACCACTCGTTATAGCCATAGCTTTTCTAACTTTTCTTTATATTTCTGGCATTTCCTTTGGTTAAAGTAAGTATTGAAACTACATAAATGTCTCCGAGGTTGATATTGTGATATAAATTCGAAGTTATTTATAGTTATTAGAAACATAATTATCTACTATTTTTATAAACTCTTCAAAAATATAATTACCCTTCAGGGTACAAAAATTTTTACCACCAACATAAACCGCCGCAACAGGTTTTTCACCATATCCTGGTAAACTAATTCCTAGGTCTGCATGTTTACTTTCTCCAGGACCATTTACTATGCATCCCATTACTGCAATTTTCATGTTTTCTACACCTGGGTTTTTATCTCTCCATATGGGCATATGAGTTTTTACATAATCATTTACTTTCTCAGTTAATGTGCGATAATAATCACTATTAGTACGTCCACAACCAGGACATGAATTAACCTGCGGAGTAAAATAACGCACGCCTAAAGATTGTAATATTTCTTGACATACTATCACTTCACTAGTACGCGATTCACCAGCACGCTGAGTCAAAGAAGCTCTAATAGTATCACCAATGCCATTTTGTAAAAGATAACTAAGCCCTGCTGTTGTATTGATTACTCCTCTAGTCCCCATACCTGCTTCAGTTAAGCCTAAGTGCAAAGCATAACTAGATGATTGTGCAAGCTCAGTATAGACTAAAATTAGATCTTGTACTTTGCTTGCTTTACATGAAATAACAATCCTATCTGAATTCAAGCCAATTTTTTCAGCTTGTCTTGCGCTTTCCAAAGCAGATGTAACGAGTGCTTTTCGTAAGATTTCATTTGAAGATTTTGGGTAATGTGCCAGAGCATTCTCATCCATTAACTTTTGCAATATTATTTTATCAAGACTTCCCCAATTTACACCAATCCTAATTGGAATATCATGTTTTACTGCATATTCTATTACTCTCTCAAATTTCTTATCACGTTTGCTTCCAAAACCTATATTACCTGGGTTAATTCTAATTTTACCTAACATTTTTAAATTATGTTGGTAATCTTGCACTAATTTATCTAATTCATATTGCCCACAACCTACAAGTACTTTGCTGTCAAAACCCTCTTTACTAATTTCATCAACTATATACGGTATTGACTCTGCTATTTCTTTAGAGTTGATAGCAATACGCACTAGCTCTGATCCTGCATGTAGCAGTTCTATTATTTCTTTTGCATACTGCTTAGCACAACTTTTAATATTGTGAGATTCTATAGGTACACCAAGTGCCATAGACTGAACCACTATAGGACTATCTCCACCTATCTTTATTTTTCCCACTTTTACAGTGTGAGTTTTATGTCTAGAAATGTGATTTATAGCATTATTTAAGTTGTTCATCAATCGTTATCGACTACACTTTCAAAAGAGCTAACTTCATCAGATGAAGATATCTTTGTATTTTGCTCAACATTCTGCACTGAATTTTCCTGTTTATCAGTTGTTATAAAATCATAAGAGCACATCATTTTTCTGACTTTCTTTTCTTCTACTTTTGTATCGTCATTAAAACCTTCCTTTATTCTTGTAAACTGCTCTGTTGTTTTGGTAGTATCTATGAAGCGCGCACCCTTGATGCGTGCAATGTCAATGCCATATTGATTTATCATTGCATTCTCTGAATCATTCTCTTTGTTATAAGCAGGATGCAAAGCAGCTTTATTCTTCTGTTGTTTTGGTTTGTTTTGTAAGTTATTTTTATTCACAATTTTATTTTGTAAATTTTTCTTCTTTAGCGAATTTCTGCGTTTTTTATATAGTTCATATGCTTTTACAAATTCCTCGTCCTCATAAAAATTAGTACCACCTGGATTAAATGCTGGTGGCTGTCTCTTGCTTAAGCTTACTTTACCTTCAACACTTTGGGTAAAGCTTAGCACTGTAAGTAAAACTGTAAATAAAGCATTAAAAACCATACAGGTACAGAGCAAATATCATTGTTAATTATTGCCAATAATTAACATCTAGTAAATTAAAATCTGCATGTTTAATTTCTATATGAAAAATTAATTACTTAAGCTTAAGTGTTAAAAAACCCAATTGCAGATTAGAAAACAGTGAAAAAGTGAGAAAATATGGTAAGCTCCAAGATATTATAAAAAAGGAAGTTACCAATGAAAAAAGGTATTACAGAACTTCATTGTTTAATAGAAGATTTTTGTTGCATTGCTGATGAAAATTTTCAGTCTATCAAGTAGTAAAACCCATTAGAGCACCAGGCATTACAACTATCGAAGGTATCACCATAATATTATCAATCTCCATATAAAAATTTTAAGTATTTTACTTAGATTACCTTAAAATATTTGACAAGAATGAGTTTCCAAAACTCTATCATAGATTTATCGCCTTAAAATCGAGGGTTTTATGGTACCTGATACTACTTTTGCAGTAGTTTTGCAGATAATCAAAATTTCGTATATTGACGTCACTTCGGTCATTGTTTGCCATAGGATCTCGAGAAACAAGGGTTTTTAAGGAATTACAAAAATTGGACGCGTTCATATGGGTGGTTTTTTGGTTTTAAGTTACACTAGACCTCTTACATAACCATACTAAAAGTTGTAATCTACTAGAAAATAATATGAGAGGGGTAATGAGGTTTGAAAAAATAAGCAGGTTGGGAGACGAAAGATTTCGCCGATTAACAGGTGTAAAGCTCAAGTAAGAGAATGACTGAGATTTTAATTGATGTAGAAGCTAAAAAGAAGGCCAAAGGAGGAAAATCAAACAAATTATGGGGGAAGACCGCTTGCTTTTGATGGAATATCTGATATAATTACGCAAAGCTATGGAATCAGTGAAGGTGCAGCATATAAAACGGTAAAATTGGTAGAAGATACTACTAAGCACCCAGTTTTGTGTTGCCAGACCGAAAAGAGTTGTTACATGGAATTTGATGCAACCGAGACTCTCGTGGAAATTCCCAAACAGAAAAGATTGATTTTATTCAAGAAAAAGCATAACATACAAGTAGAAAAATAGAGCAGTTTATACAACTTTTTCGAACGGTAAACGACATTATTTTCGAGTTTTCAAAGAGTCATATTTTAAAGGTTTTGGCAGATATAGAGGTTTGCAAAAAAATTCATGAAATTGCTGCATAGGAAGACGAAAACGTTTCGCTTCAAGGTTCAAGCTGGAATTTACAATCTGGATATGAGTTATGTAAGAGGCATATTGAACCCCAAAACAAATTGATAATTGGTGATTTATAGCAAGATTTGCAAATTTATATAAGAAGTCATCAATTAATCTTTATCTTGTAGATATTGAGTATATAATTTCTACAAGATAAAGTTAAAATATGAATGATGGCTTGATGTTAAATTTACTTTCTGTAACTAAAAGATATGATAACCGAGTTATTATACAAGATATAAATCTACATGTCAGAAAAGGTGAATTTGTTGCTTTGATTGGTGTGTCAGGGTCAGGAAAAACAACATTATTACAAATTGCAGGATTACTTAGTACCCCAACATCAGGGGAGATCTGGGTTAACAAAATGAATTGTACAAGAGCTAGCGATAAAGAAAGAACATATATAAGAAGAAACTCTCTTAGTTTTATTTATCAATTTCACCATCTGTTACAAGAATTATCAGTATTAGAAAATGTTATGCTTCCGCAAATAATTTCTGGAAGCAGCAAAACTGAAGCTAAAAGAAATGCATATAACATCTTGCAAGATATTGGCTTACATAGTAAAGCTCATTATATGATATCTGAAATCTCTGGTGGAGAGAGACAAAGGATTGCAATAGCAAGAAGCCTTGCCAAATCACCAAGCATTTTGCTTGCAGATGAACCTACAGGTAACCTTGATCCAACCAATGCTTCTTGTATATTTTCTTTATTACACTTATATTCCAAAAAACATGAGATTGCTATGGTAGTAGTTACTCACAACCATCTTTTAGCACAAAAAGCAGACTCAATCTTTGAGTTGAAAAATAAAAAATTAAGTTTATTGGATTCTCGATAAGGTTTCTATAATATATTTTATGCACAATAAATATTAGAAATTATTGATAATAATCTGCAAATATATCGTGTACTAGTTAAAACTGCGTTAATAGCGTCAGAACCTTTTTGCAAACTTAAGAACGAGCTAATTTACGTAACATAATGGTATTCATAAAATAATAGACATATTATTTTCAATAAACTTTGATTTTTAAGGTTACCGCAATATCATTGATCTGCAAAAATTTTTAATACTGTAATTCTTGCAAAAGCTCCTTATGATCTTGAATGCTTGTTGTAGATCAACTGCTATCACAAGGTTCAGTAGTATCTAGCAAGCCTTACACACCAATGATCATCATATTGCTACATATTAGACCTCTTTCAAAATTCACAACATCAACTCCAGATTGTAAATTCCAGCTATCAAAGTGATCTGTAAATAAATTTTAAACCTTTTTAATAACATTTTCTACGATTACTCTCTGACTAGCAAGCTCTTTTCCTTTTTTCTTTAGTCCTTTTTCTATGCTGCTTTCATGAATTCTTTGCAAACCTCTATATCTGCCAAAACCTTTAAAATATGACTCTTTGAAAACTCGAAAATAATGTCGTTTACCGTTCGAAAAAGTTGTATAAACTGCTCTATTTTTCTACTTTTTTCAAACCTCATTACCCCTCTCATATTATTTTCTAGTAGATTACAACCTTT
>NZ_JAZHPY010000022.1:0-12669 GCF_036711655.1 Wolbachia endosymbiont of Pentidionis agamae
CTATCTCATACATATAACATGTAGAAAAACTCAAACCAAGAGAATTGATGAGAAAATATGTTGTCCTTGCAACAATGGGTTTTTTTGTTGCTTTAATGGCTATTGAATTGGTAAAATTATGCACTGGGTTAGCATTAATAGGTACATTAAGTGCTACCTTATCTTATCTATTATTACCTATTTCTCTTATATCGTGCGTTGCTGCATGGTATCTGATTTTTAATAATAGAGAGATAGAAAAAGGAGAACAAAAATTAGGAAAATTTCAAGATAGGAAGAATTCTTGTGATAAAGAGAAGTGCATAAATTATATTAATGCTGCATTCTCTACATTAGTACTAGCAGCTGTAATGGCATCAAGTATATTTTCTCTAGGAATTATAGAAGATATAGCATTTATTATTTCAAGCATAATTGGATTTTCTATAAGTTGTCTTTCTGTACATTATGAACATCAAAAAAATGGTAATGAAAAACTAGATAAAGAAAAGGGCCATAATATATCGGAAGGAGAATATATGTTAATAGGATCTTCTACATTATTAATAAGAAAGATAATTTTATTACCATTTTTATTCACTGCTAGCATTACTCCTCCAGGAGCAGCAGCAGTTGCTGCTTTAGTTGGTCTTATAGGTATGGTGTGTTTTATGGTAGGCTATATATGTGCTATAGAAGCACACAAAAAAGGATTAGTGAACGTAAAAACTAAATCTCATGGAGAATGCATAAATATTGTGAGTAGTACATATATAAGTAAAAACAATCAATTATCTCAATCTGAGATTTGAGAGATATGTCGCATAGATACAAATTTATACTTGATAAAAGTGTGTTTTTATATTACAATATAAAAACTATAAGTAAAATTTAGAGGTTTAATATTATGTCTTCCATAAAAGATAAGCAGAATATTCGCTCTGATGGAGTGTATTACAGTGCTGGCTTAAGAGATTATTTAACTAAAGTTTATAATTATATGGCCTTAGCATTGGGTGTAACAGGGCTTGTCGCGTTTTTAGTAGCTTCTTCAGGGCTTTTCTTGGTAATACACTACAACCCATTTATATCACTTTTAGTGATATTTTCCCCTATAGCATTAGTGCTTTTTATGCGTTTTAGGTTTTCTACTCTTAGTACACAATCTGTAATTGCAATGTTCTTTACTTTTTCAGCATTGATGGGCCTATCTTTATCATATATATTTTTGCTATATACAAAAGCAAGTATAGCAAGGGCTTTTTTCATTACTTCGATAATGTTTGGATCTATGGCACTATATGGTAATAATACAAAAAAAGACTTAACTAGTTTTGGTTCTTTTTTAATTATGGGATCCTGGGGATTATTTGTTGCATTACTAGTCAATCTCTTTCTTGATAGTAGAGCTCTTCATTTTGCAATATCATTCATATCAGTTATAGTTTTTACCCTCATGACTGCTTATGATGCACAAAGAATTAAGGATATTTATTATCAGCTTAATGATGGTTCAGATACTACTATAAGTAAAGTTGCTATTATAGGTGCAACTGATCTTTACTTTAATTTCATTAATATATTCCTTAGTCTATTGAGGTTGATTGGTTTAGCTAGTAACAGGGATTAAACAATTTCTTATGTATTGCAATTAAATCACTATAAAAAGAGAAAATCTATAGTTATCTTTCTTGTTTCTTTAGTTTTCTCCATGTTATGTCTTACATATGCATCAGTACCTTTATATAGTATTTTTTGTAAGGTTACTGGATATGGTGGTACAACAAGAAGAGCTGTAGATGTACGTAAAGATTCTATTAATAAAGATAAGAAAAAAATTCGTGTATACTTTAATTCTGATGTTGCACCAGATTTACTATGGTCATTTAATCCAGAGATGAGTTATACAGATGCAACAATAGGTAAAGAAGAATTAACCTTTTATTATGCAGAAAATTTATCTGATGAAGAAGTATCTGGAATGGCAGTATATAATGTTACACCTTTTAAAGCTGGAAAATACTTTAACAAGGTTGCATGTTTCTGCTTTAATGAACAGGTGTTGCCACCAAAAAAGAAAGTAGTAATGCCTATATCTTTTTTTATTGATCAAGATATTATTCTTGATCCTGATACGAAGGATTTGAGTGAGATAACTTTATCATATACGTTTTTTAAATTTAAGTAACCTTATTTTTGATAATTAAGTTAAATTATTAATGTTTTTTTTTATTCTTTCAAAAAGTAATTAATGTTGTTTTTGCTAAAACTTGTGCTAATTGTGAATGTGTTGTTCATAGTTATGAAGATTTATGTAACAAATGCTATAGTAAGATTAACTTTTTAACAAAGCATTATTGTAATACTTGCGGTGTATTAATACCAGGTGATATTATTACCTGTGGTTTATGTACTACGAAGCAACCGCCATTTATAACATTAAAGTCAGTTTTTGGATATGATGAGAATAGTAAAAATATGATCATCAACTTAAAATTTTTTGATAATCTAATCTATGTAAAAACTTATGCAAAATGGATGTATAATGCTAACCAAGATATGTTTCAAAATGCTGATTTGATAGTACCAATTCCATTGCATAAATTACGTTTATTTAAACGTAAATTCAATCAATCAGCTTTACTTGCACAAGCTATAAGTAAACTATCTAAACTGCCGTGTGATCTTTTTAAAATAAAACGTGTATGCAATACAAAGCCTCAATCTGGACTTTCATTAAAACAACGTCAAGAAAATTTAAAAAAAGCCTTCAGAGTATTAAATGAAAAAGCTTTTATGAATAAATCAATAGTATTGATTGATGACGTTATTACAACTGGAGCGACAATAAGATCATGTGCGCAAGAAATCATGAATTCTGGTGCAAAAGAAGTAAGAGTATTATCATTAGCAAGAACTATTAATGAACTTCCGAATAGCTTTGTTGTATAGCTACATTGTGCATGTGACAAGTGCATGCAACTTTAGCCGTACTATAGCACCATTTGAAGTCATAAGTCCTCGGAAATGCTTGAGGAATAACTGGATCTGCATTTACAGATTCTGCAGCATATAGTTTGTACATGTTCTTTTATCTGTTTCTCCATATTCTTAAATTTCAGATCTTTTTATTCTACAGTAATTTAAGTAGAAGAGCATTACAAGGAGCATACTTTCTTCCATTAGTAGCTGGAGGAATATGTGCTGCTTTAGGATTAGAAGTACTACCTGTAGTAGGTTTAGCACTTGTTATTGGGACAAATGAAGTAACACAATATCAGGTGCTAAGTAGTATCTGATTTTTTATTACCTTCCCATGGTGATAGTAAATTTTCAAATGTACGAAAGTCTTGGCTAAGGTCCACAGGTTGATAAACAACTTTTTTTGCTTTTTCATCATACGTTACCTCTTCATAACCAGTTAATGGAAAATCTTTAAGCATAGGATAACCTTTAAATCCATAATCAGAAAGTATTCTGCGCAGATCTGGATGGCTTATGAATTCTATTCCATACATATCAAAAACTTCACGTTCAAACCAGGAAGCAGTGCTGAAAAACTCTGCTATGCTTCGAGGAGACTCACCTTCATCTAATTGAAGCTTTATACAAACCCTAGAATTATAAACGACACTAAGTAAATTATATATTAAATCAAAACGTTTTTCGTTGTTTGGATAATCAACTGCAAAAATATCAATTAATACTTCAAATCTACACTTTTCATCGCATTTCAGAAACTCTAAGTTACTTTCTATTGTTTGTAAAGTTGAAGTAACTTCAATGGTGTAATTATCTTTTTTTATGTACTCACATTTGAGTTGATTTTTTATATAATCTGCAATCTTATCTACTTTACTCATGAATTCTTAGTGCGCTTTATTTTATCTTGCAAACACAACATTCCATGTAATAATGCCTCTGCAGTTGGTGGACATCCTGGAACATATATATCAACTGGTACAATTCTATCGCATCCACGTACTACTGAATAAGAATAGTGGTAATACCCACCGCCATTTGCACAACTTCCCATTGATACCACATACCTTGGCTCAGGCATTTGGTCATAAACTTTTCGTAGTGCTGCTGCCATTTTATTAGTTAATGTGCCTGCAACAATTATGACATCAGATTGTCTAGGACTTGCTCTAAACATTATTCCATACCTATCAAAATCATAACGGCTAGCACCAGTGTGCATCATCTCAACTGCGCAACACGCAAGTCCGAATGTCATCGGCCACAAAGAACCAGATCTAGCCCAATTCATTATATAATCCAATAAATCACCGAACTTAGTAATAAGGAAACCATTTTCTTTATATTCTTTTAAGTAGCTATGATTATCTGTTATTCCCATTCTAATGCACCTTTAGTCCATTCATACACCAAGCCAACAATTAGTATTGCAAGAAATATCATCATAGACCAAAATCCACCATAACCTATCTTAGATAAGGAAGTAGCCCAAGGAAAAAGGAATATTATTTCTAGGTCAAATATTATAAATAACATAGAAACCAAATAAAATTTAATATCAAAAGTTTTTCTTGCGCTTGAAGTAGGAGTAAAACCACATTCATATGTAGAGAGCTTTTCACTATATGGATTTCTTACTGAAAAAAAAATAGGCAATATACCTAGAACTAAAGATACTATAATTGATACACATATGAAAGCTGCTACAGCAACGTAATCAGACAACATAATTTTTAATTTAAAGCTCGTATGTATTTTAACCCAAGTATGTATAAAAGCAATGAATTATTCTACTTAAAGATACCTAATAGGTATTAAAATATGACTATTGGTAAAAAAATACCAATAGATTAGAGAGTTGCTGGAATCTCAGAATCTATAAATAATCTCAAGAAGAAATAAATCATGGGATGATATATGAGAGAAGTGTACATCCGAGTAATATAAGTAGTAAAAAAATTAAGGTTACCTTGCCGGACCATGTAGAAAAAAACAAAGCCAAAAACTGATTTATATTCTTGAAGTACTAGTGAAAAATTTTGACCTCTAAGGATTTTAAGTTATTTTAAAACAGAACCTTTTGCTTTATTATTCTCGCCGTATGAGTAAATCTGTAGATTTATTCATTACTATCATTACCGCTATTGCTACTGGAAACAACAGTGATAGCGTATGCACAAAGGTCTGGAAAAGAAACATTATTTTCTTTTGAAAGTTTATATAATTGATCCAAGCTTTTTCTAATTTTAGTAGGAATATTGCCCCCGCGTTCTTTTGAAAGCCAAGAGTCTTGATGATATATTGGATGCATATCAATTTTTGGTTCACCTATGTATATAACAAAAGGCAAACTTTGACCTTTAAAATCACAATTTACTGTAAACTTTTTAACACTGCTGCTCATATTGTTCTACCCTTCTGTTTTATCTTAACGTTCGGTGTTAAGTGGTTAGGAAATTTATTGAGTTTATCATAGGACCTAACTTGATTTTTAAGTAAAACTTGATAAACCTCACGCTTAGATAATTGAGATTCTTGCACTATTTTCATTCCATTTTCTACCATAACTTTAGCATGCATCAACACTTTTTTCAGTAAATCTAGATTACCATTTAGAATTTTGAGTAATGCTTGCAGTACTTCTGCTAAAGTTAAACCATCATTTATATTAACAACTTTATTTTGTACATTATTAAAGATTTCTAAAATTTGGCTGCTTTGCAATTTATCTAAAGTGAAATTATTCTTAGTGCCTAGCGCTTTTCTTTCATCATTCTTTATAAGCCCATCAACCTGATTACTTTGTAATTCATCAGGTTTATATGGGTTATTTGAAGCTTTAACATTCATAAAATAACCTTCTTTATACAACAGCTTTACTATTTTGAGCTTACCATTATCATTATTCCAGAGTACAGTTAAATATTTACTAAGAGTATGCTAGGATACATAAACAAACTGATTGATGAAAACAATGGGTCGATATCAATATCAGAATTTATGAAAACTGCACTCTATCATAAAAACTATGGGTATTATAACAGTAAAAATCCTATTGGTCAAGTTGGTGATTTCATTACTTCTCCTGAAATTAGCCAATTGTTTGGTGAAATATTAGCAGTGTGGATTATGCTAGCTTGGGAGAAATTAGGGAAGCCAAGAGAATTTATTCTAGTAGAGTTTGGGCCAGGCAAAGGAACTTTAATGCAAGATATAATGCGAGTAACTAAAAAACATCAAGATTTCTATAATGCGATGTCAATACACTTGATTGAAATTAGCCCAATTCTTATTGAATTGCAGAAGCAAGCTCTAAAAAATTTTAATATTACATGGCATATAAGTATTAACACTTTACCAGAAAAAATAGCCATATTTGTTGCAAATGAATTTTTTGATGCTATGCCAATAGATCAATTTGTTTATTATAATGGAGAATTATATGAAGTACGAGTAGCAAAGGATTTAAGTATGATTCACATAAAAACAAAAGCAGTAAATGTGATAAGTATAGAAGAAAGGCTTTTTGATGGTGCAACAATAGAAATGTGTTCTGTTGGAATTGATCTTATGAAGAAAATTGAAGAGTATCTCTGTAAAAACAGTGGATCTGCTTTAATTATAGATTATGGGTACATCAATCCACCATTTAAAAATACCTTGCAGTCCATAAAAAACCACAGATACAGCAATATTTTAGAAAATATAGGTGAAAGTGACATAACTGCTCTTGTAAATTTTAAGGCATTGCAAGACACTTTAAAGTGTTTGGATTCTAATCTCCTTACTCAGAGAGAATTCTTGTACTTATATGGTATAAAAGAGAGGATCCAAGCATTAATGAAAAATATAGATAATGAAAAGCAAAAAAAGAAACTCCTAAGTGAATATCTAAGGTTAACGGAGAATATGGGCACTCTTTTTAAAGTATTGTCGATTAATAGTTATTATATTTCATAAGTCAGATTAGAAGATTTAAATTCATAACTATTATTTGGGTGGTTTATATAAAGCCTAATTCTATTATAATTTACTTTCTTAAAATTTGAAGTTTTGCTATAATAAAGATTTTAGCCGGTTGAAATGAATGTATATCAAAAAAAGTGAATTTTTATTCCTGCCTATTGGAGGAGTTGGAAGAATTGGTATGAATGTAAGTTTATATCATTACAATGGAAAATGGATAATAATAGATCTTGGTGTAGGTTTTGCAGATGAGGATATGCCTGGTATTGAGTTAATGATTGCTGATGTGGAATTTATTAAAGAAAGAAGAAAAGATTTACTAGGAATTATAGTTACTCATGCGCACGAAGATCATTGCGGCGCAATCCCATACCTTTGGGAAGAATTACAGTGTCCTGTGTTTGCGACAAGATTTACAATTAATTTTTTAAAAGAAAAATTAAAAGAGTTCAGATTAGAAAAAAAGGTAATATTAAAAGAAGTCAGTGTTAATGGTAGTATAAATTTAGACCCCTTTACAATTGAATTTATTAATATTACTCATTCAATTCCTGAGTCAAATGCAATATTGGTTAGCACTGATGCAGGGAATGTTCTGCATACGGGAGATTGGAAATTTGATAATGATCCAGTTATTGGTCCAACATTTAACATAAAACGCTTAACTGAAATTGGCAATCAAGGTGGGTTATCGGCTATCATCTGTGACTCTACAAATGTGTTTAGTAAATGTACTCAAGAGTCAGAGGGCGATATTTATTCTACTATTCATGATATAGTGGAAAAATCTAAAAGACTTGTTGCAGTTTCACTATTTGCATCAAATGTGGCACGTATTAAAACTATTGCAAGTGTTGCACAGGCATTAAATAGAAAAGTTGTATTGCTTGGAAAATCATTATGGAGAATAACTAAGATTGCAAAAAATAGCGGATATTTAGAAGATTCTATGCAGTTACTAGATGCAGATGAAGCAATAAACTTACCAAGAGAAAAGTTATTACTTATTTGTACAGGTTGTCAAGGTGAGAAGCTTGCAGCTACTGCAAAGTTAGCTACAAATTTACACAAATTTTTTAAAATGCAACAAGGTGATACTATGATCTTTTCATCAAAAATTATTCCTGGTAATGAGATCCGTATACATAAAATGTTTAATGCTTTTATTGAAATGGGAGTGGAAGTTATCACTGAAAAGTCAAAACTTGTACATGCTTCTGGACATCCTACAAAAGAGGAACTAAAAACAATGTATTCTCTAGTAAAGCCAAAAATTTCTATACCAGTTCATGGGGAATACATTCATATGTATGAGCATATAAAATTGGCTGAAGAGTGCGGAATTAAAAATACAGTAATGGTTAAGCCTGGGGATTTCGTAAATTTAGTAAGCGGTGGAAAAGTTGGTTCGATAACTGTTAACTATTTTGGTATTGATGGTAAATTATTGCGTTGCACTGAAGGTAATGTAATCAAAGCACGTAAAAGAATGAGAGATTCTGGGTTAATTGTTATTACAGTGATTGTAAGTAAAAAAAATGTAATACTAACAAAGCCTAAAGTATTTGCACCTGGGATTTTTGACTTATCAGAAGATGCAAGTATAATGCACAAAATCATAAAAGAAGTGGAGTTAGCTTTTAGTTCTAAAAGTTTAAAAGTGAAGGAAATAAAAGATAAAATTGAGCAATTAGTTTCTGCTATATTAAAAAGATACATATTAAAAAAACCTATTATTGAGGTACAAATAGAACAGGTCTAATGAAGAGTTTTTTTATTCTATATTTATTATGCATACCATTATTAGGGTATGCTAGTAACATCACGAAGAACATTATAATTTCTCCATTTCTTTATCATTCAGAGGTAGAGGATAGGTTAAGTAGTGGTGTTATTAAGTTAATAAAAGAAAACCTTTCTTACTCTTGCTACTTTAGAATTTTAGAAGCTAATGAAACAAGTGGTTCAATGGATGGAATGTTACTTACAGGCAGTGTAAACGAACTAAAAAATGGAAAGTTTATGTTAGTTTTTAGTATAGTAGATATGGTTTATCGAAAAGAGTTAGTGAGTGAATCCATGGTTTTTTTAGAGAAAGATTTGGGAAAAATTTCTCATAGTATATCTGATGTAATATATAGTAAAGTAATAGGTGAGTGTGGGTATTTAGATACAAGGATTGCGTATGTAGCAGAAGAAAAAGAAGAACAAAAATATGTGCGTAGAATTGCAGTTATGAATCATGACGGCAAAAACCTAAAATATTTAACTGATGGAAATAAATTTGTTTCGACACCAAGATTTTCTCCAAATGGTAAAAAGATTATATATATAGCATATATAAATGATAAAAGTTATTTAATGTTAAGGGATTTAAAAAAAAATGACGTTTCAGTTGCTGCTGTATTCGATGGGGTAAGTTCCGCACCAAGATTTTCTTCAAGTGGTAAATCATTGCTGATTTCTCATTCTTATGATGGAAAAACAAGCATATTATCCTTAGATTTGGACAAGAAAAAAAAGAAAGAAGTTATTAAGAATTTATACATTAACACTTCTCCTTCTTTTTCACCAAATCAAAAGTCTATAGTCTTTAGCTCTGATATGAATGGTAGTCAACAGCTGTATGTAATGGATTTGACAAAAAAAATAAATAGACCAAGAAGAATTAGTGCTGAAAATGGAACATATTCTATGCCTG
This sequence comes from Wolbachia endosymbiont of Pentidionis agamae, assembly GCF_036711655.1. Taxonomy (NCBI): domain Bacteria; kingdom Pseudomonadati; phylum Pseudomonadota; class Alphaproteobacteria; order Rickettsiales; family Anaplasmataceae; genus Wolbachia; species Wolbachia endosymbiont of Pentidionis agamae. The sequence goes on from NZ_JAZHPY010000022.1 coordinate 9,629, forward strand.
TGTGGTCACCAATTGGTAATCTAATAGCTTTTACAAAGATTCTGTCTGGAAAATTTTATATAGGAATAATGAAGCCAGATGGCACAGAAGAACGTATTTTGACTGCAGGATATAAAGTGGAAGCACCGGCATGGTCACCTGATGGAAAAACAATTATTTTTACAAAGACACAATTAGATAAAAATGGTAGTAGTTCTAAACTATATTCCATAGATTTTACAGGTAAAAATGAAAAAGCAATTGCTACTCCAACTAATGCTTCTTTAGCTGATTGGTCGCACTTTTGAGTAGATTTCTTACTGATTTTTTGTAATAATAAATCTAATATTTAAAATTTTACAGCTATGTTTAGCAATGATAGGTTGAAATCAGCTTCTATAGTTTTTTTACTAGGTAGTAGTTTTGCTTTAGTGATTGCTTATGTGCTAGAATACTTTTTTCATATGCTACCGTGTAAATTATGTATATACGAACGTATAGTTTACTGCATGGCAGGAGTGCTTTCAGCATTTTGCTTGATGAAAAGTAATAAAGTTTTAATTTGCCTAATATTTTTTATTTATTTGATTGGAGCAATAATATCCTTCTATCACATGGGGCTTGAGTTTCACTGGTTTCACGATGTTTTAGGGTGTGCTGAGCAAATAAAGGGTAATCCAACAGTAGAAGAATTAAAAAATAATCTGCTTAACCCTAATGCTTTACCTTCTTGTGATAAGCCTAGGTATCTTTTAGGACTTTCTTTAGCTGCTTGGAACTTAATATACACTTTATTATGTATGCTTTTAGCATGCACTCAGCTAATAATAAAGAAACGTAACTAGCATTCTTCTCTACAAAGAATAATGAGAGAATATTTTTAAATATGGATAAAAAAAAACTGTAGATATCACTGAAACTCAAAGGCATTTTTTAAAAAGGTGTGCATTTGCTATTATTATATCTCTTTTTCTAGTGCTAATAGTTTCTAGTTTATTAGGCAGAATTATTGCATCTATAGAAAGTTACTTGGCTCGATGTGATCAGTATATAGTGAATTTGCTTCTCAGTAGTGGTTTTGTTATTAATAAAGTTGATGTTAGTGGTAATAAATTCACCACTAAAAAGAATATCATAAATCTAATAGACAGAAAAAAGCCTAGTATTTTTTATTTATCATTAACAAAACTTGCAGAAGATATTAAATCTGAAAATGACTGGATTAAAAATGTTAAAATCTATAGATTATTACCCAACTCTTTATATATTGTTGTAGAGGAATATGAACTTTTTTAACTAGATAAGACCAATCATAATTATCTTGTAAAGAACTTCACACCTACAATTCCTGTAACTATGAGGGCAATAGATAACAAGCGTCCTATATTCATAGATTCATTAAACAGTATAATTCCAACTATTACTGCACCGATTGCTCCTATGCCAGTCCAAATTGCATAGGATGTACCAAGAGGAATGGTTTTTATGGAAACTGATAAGAAATAAAGACTTATAGGTGCACAAATAAGAATCACTAATACTGGTACAAGTTTAGTAAAACCTTCACTGTACTTTAGCGACGTAGTCCATATTATTTCTATTATTCCAGCAAGTGCTAAATATAACCAAGCTTGAATCATTTGGGATTACCTTTATATTATTATAACAATATATATTATACTTAAAATATAATAAGAATTATTTAATTCTTTATCATCATAGATCAAGTTAGTCAAACAATTTTATTGTAATTTTCAGCAAATTGGATAAAGTATATAACTATTAATGAATTCAAAATATGGTAGAAAAACAAAATTCAATTATAGAAGCGGAAGGGGTTGTTACTAAGTTACTTCGTGCTGCAGAATTTTTAGTGAAGTTAACTAATAATTGTGAAGCTATCTGTCACGTTTCAGGTCAATTAAGAAGAGGAAAAAAACGTATCAGTTTAGGAGATCGTGTATTGCTTGAAATAAGTAAGCATGATTTAAATGAAAGAAAAAAAGGTCGTATTATAAGAAGATTGCATATTAGTACTGATGAAAAACCATCTCAGTAATCTTATTCTTGCTTCATCTTCAGAGAGGCGTATAGCTCTATTAGAACAAATAAAAATTAAGCCGGCTTTTATTTTATCTGCAGATATTGATGAAAGCATAAATAAAAAAGAGTTGCCAAAAGACTATTCAATTCGTATGGCAAGAAATAAAGCAAATAAAGTGTACGAGGCTCATTCTGATTACTTTGTACTTAGTGCAGATACTGTTGTTGCTTGTGGAAGAAGAATCCTTCCTAAAACTGAAAATATTGATCAAGCAGAAAAATGCATACGGTTACTTTCAGGTAGAAGACATAGGGTATATACAAGTATTTGTTTTATCACCCCTGAAAAGCGGGAGCATGTAAAAACCAACATGACAATTATAAAACTCAAACGTTTTAGTGAACAAGAGATAAGATATTATTTAGAGTCAAAAGAATGGCAAAATAGAGCAGGTGGGTGCAATATCCAGGGGCTTCTAGGAATGTTTATATTATTTTTTCGTGGTTCTTACTCTTCTGCAATAGGACTTCCTTTACACGAAACTTACTGCCTGCTAAATAATTATTTTAAGTTATTTCATAATAGAGAGTAAGGCTATGCAAAAAGCATAGCCCATTAAAATAACTAGAAAAATGACCATTCTGATGAGTCTGGTGACCCCATAAGATCAGAGTATTGCGTTTCAGACATTTTACTGATTGGAGTTTCTAGTACCTTTTCTGCTACTGCTTTTATTATTGCAGGTGCTGTGGCTATAGTTGCAGCTATCTTTGTTGCTTGCTCTTTTTGTTGTTCATCTGTACTTCCTTGATTGCTAGAAGGAAAAGCTTGATTAATGATATTTTGCGCTAGCGTTTTTGCTTTACTAGGATCTAAGTTAGATAAATCTGTTTTAGCAAATTTGTTTTCAGCAATGTTTTTATTACTAACATCTTTTGCATCAAATACAGCAGTTGCTAGGATTTGTTGTTTTCCAGCATCAACACCAGTTATGTTAGATAAAGTTAAATCAGCTTTG
>NZ_JAZHPY010000023.1:0-12575 GCF_036711655.1 Wolbachia endosymbiont of Pentidionis agamae
AACTCCACATCCATGATTTTATTCTCTTCCGAAAACTCTAAAATATCGTTCAAAAGTGAATTAGAATGTCCTTATTTTTTTCTGTACCAAAAATCCTCTTGAATGCAACATCGTTCTTCGGATCTAGGAATTTTGTGAGTGTCATAGCTAAAATTTTAATAATATACTACTAAAGATAATTTTTCAAGGATATTGTCTTTGATTTCCTGATACATTTCATCAATCAATTTACCATTGATTTCTTACATGACTTCCTTATAACCTTCATCTTTATGATCTATATGCAATAGAGGTAATTACCTATGTTACATAAATTGGCCAATTCTTAAATTTGCATATAGGTTCTTATGAAGAGCGTTGACAACATTAGTGTTTTATTATATATTATTTATATAGGTAATAAGATTAGGTTTAATGAGAAAATTATTAATCTTTGATTTCGATGGGACTGTTATTGATGGTCATATGCATAGCCATTTTTGTAGTCTTTATAAATCTGATTATAACTCTGGTAGAAATGATGCAGTGACGGAACAGGATGTTGAAAGTTTTTTACAGAGTTCTGGTGGAATAAAAAATAAAGAAAAGTTGTCCTGTATGTTGAAGAGTGCGTTAAATTCAGAGAATGTAGAAGTTGCTATTGCATCATTCACACGTTATCCAAAGGCAGTGAAATTGATTATCCAAAAACACTTAGGTTTAAGTGAAGGACAAGCACAGAAGATTAGGATTGTTGGTTCAACAGGAAAAGAATTAGAAGATGTACGAGAGAGGGAACATACAATCAAACCATTTCTAGAACAACGAGATATTGGAAAAAATCTACACATATTTTATCATACATTGAGATACAAATCTAAATATTATATATCACCACAAGAGGTAATGTTGGTTGATGATGATGAAGACAATATTAAAGTTCTTAGTAATATACATGAGCATCCATCCTATTTATTAAGAGGTCAATATTATATTTCAGAGGTCTTAATTGATCCGGATACCGTGGATTGGACTCAAGGTTATGATGACGATGTGTTTACAACTGATATAGGTAAAGAAGAGTTAAGGAGCATAAAATTTAAAGGTGTTTTTGTTCCAAGCAAAACAGCTAATCAGAGTACAAGTTGTGATTATTTAGATGAAGTAGAAAAATTTATTTCACCTGCAACAATGTTAGAGGAAGTCAGAGATGAACCTGCTGTAAAGAAGCAAAGGACCAATATAACTTAAGACACGTAGAAGTGAAATTTGAGATGATAAAATCAAAAGGTTAATACTAAACTCTTTAATTTATTTTTTATTGTTTTATATATATTCATTTTTCTTCTATTACTCTTTATAAGAAGAGGTAAAAAAAAGCTAAGTTTAAGTTTCTTTTTATATTCTTTTTCTTGTTTATTTATATGGTATATAAAAAATCCTATAAGCTCTTTATTACCTCTTACTTCTTCGAAGTGTTCATTAATAAATAAATCTATCGGTGTTAAGTTATTATTACATTCTATGCTGAGATCTGCATGATTTTCTATGAGTATTTTTGTTATGTCAAAATGATTATTCTGGATAGCAAAATGAAGCGGAGTATATCCGGATAAATTTCTGTTATTAATACTTGAGATAACTTTTAAAAAAAATTTTACAATTTGCATATAGCCTGCTCCGGCAGCTATATGTAAAGGATTATTTCTATCTTCATCCATAGAATTTACATCTGCACCAAGTTCTAGTAATAATTTAACTGCTTCTAAATTTCCAGTGTAGATAGCCTGACTCAACCTATCAGGCTTTATATTTCCAGTTTTTGCTTTCAAAAATTTTGCTACGTTTTTATTGTTGTGATACACAGCATAATCTAATGCATCTAAGCCGTGCTTATTTATTAAACTAATAAAATTCATTAACTTATCTTTATTTTTTCTATATCGATTTATAATTAACTTTGCAACCTTCACTTGATCTATAAAAAAAAGTACTGTATTACCCTCCGAGTCTCTCATTTCTATATTGGATCCACTTTTTATAAGGTACTCTATAACTTTCATTTTGTTATTTTTTACCGCTAAAAATAAAGGAGTATTTAGATTAACATCTTGAAGTTCAATTTCTGCTCCTTTTTCTAGCAATATCTTGATATTTCTACAAGAATTACAAGATATAGCAGCTAAATGTAAAGGTGTGCGGTGTTCTTGAAAATCTTTTTCATTAACTTCTGCTCCATTTTCTATAAGTAACCGCATTAATTCTGTGTCATCACAAAACGCAGCAAAATGCAGTGGAGTAAATCCTGCTCTATCTTTAGAATTAATTGTAATTTGATTTATAAATAATTTAACAATTTTTTTATACCCATATAAAACAGCATAGTGTAATGGAATCCTATTTTCATCATCTATAGCGGTAAAATCTGCTTTATTTTCAAGAAGTAATTTTATTCCTCTAATGTCTCCTATTTTTGCACACTTGTGTAAGAAAGTGGATCCATGACTATCTTTTGCATTGATATCACTACCATCTTCTATCAATTGCTTTATTTCATCTTCATAGCTTTTTGGCAAATCATCCATCTTACTTCATTTCTTTATAAATTTTGTAAACTTGCGGAGGAGATTACAAGCTTCTTTATTGTCTTTAATCTTTTTGCTACTTGTTTTCTTGATATTAAATCATCTAAAATAATATTAGATTGATCTAGAAATTTTTTATAGAAAGTTGCAGCATTTTTAAAATCTGACAATTTATCTAAAATAACAGCCAAATTATAAATATAAAGAGCATTTTCTTGATCAAGAGACACTGCAGATAACATATAATATTTAGCTTTTTCTAGATCGTTCTTATAAGCATATACTAGACCTAAATTAGCAAGCAAAAAAGAATCTTTTTCCATAATTTTATGTAATTTTAACATTTCAGTTAATGCTAAATCTATATTATACTCTGATATTAATGTCAAAAAATTTGCTAATAAAAGCTTATCATCAGAATATGTATCAAGTAAATCAAGGTATATTTGCACAGCTTGTTCATATTGCTTATTAGCGTAATAAATATTTCCTAACCCTACTAAGGCATTTTTATGATTGGGAAATCTCGCAATTATTTTGTTAAAAAGATCTAAAGCTGTTAAAGCATCTCCTTGTTTTAATGCATTATTTGCTCTTTCCAAAGTAAAAGATAAACTTTCCGAATTATTCGTAACTTTTATATCAAATTTATTGCTTACCTTTTCAAGTATATCAATACTTTCTTCTGCATTTTTAGGAGATTTCATATGTTCAGTAATGTGAGAAAAAACCTCTTGAATACGAGTATCAGAAATTCCATAAACACGAAAAGATATAAGAAGCATAAAAGTATAAGTTAATGCACGTAACATAGCTAAGATTTTTATACCACATTAATTCAATAGATCTCTTAGAAAAAATAAAAAGATACTAACAAAATAGCTTTATTAGAGAGATTGAAAAATCATACAGAGTAAGAAATTTATTTTTTCTTAAGAAGAGTGTGCACGGCAAAAATTTTTGCTTCCGCAGTTTCGCCATTACCATTATAATATAGGAAATCAAGTAAAAATCTCAAAATTCTAAATGTTCAGTTTACGCTGAATGTCCAATTCTTTTAAAGAAAAAATAAATTTAATTAAAATTCTAAAAAAGTACTTGAGATCTTTACTATAATGGTATATAATTAATAAATATAGGTAAATTTTATGATTAAATCTTACAAACAGCTTTTGAAAAAAATAAATGAATATATCAATAATAATATTGACGTTGATGTGCATTATGTTGATGAAGAAGGCAAAACTCTTTTACATTACGCTGCTAAATATGGTAATATAAAAGGTGTAACGTTTCTGATTGAAAAAGGAGCTGATTTTAATGCAAAAGATCATAATGGATGGACTCCTTTACATCTCGCTGCTAAATGTGGGCATACAAAAGTTATAGATGTTCTAATAAAACATAGAGCTGATGTTAATTCTCTTGATAAATGTGGTTATACTCCTTTGCATTATGAAAAAGATTTAAAAACCAAAAAATTATTTGTGGAGGATATTACAAGATCAGAAATTCCTAGTCCAGATATTGTGAATGATGAGGGATTTAGGGAAAACAAAGAAATTATACACAATTATGTTGACATGTATTTTTATCATAAACAATGCGAAGCAGAGTTAAAAAAGCTCAAAAAGACAGAAGTTACACTACATGAGATTTTAAAAGAGAAAAATTTAGATAAATTAGCAAATTTGTGGTTTGAACATAAAAGTATACAAGAACAGGAAGAATTAAAGGAAAAATATCAACACTACTCTGATATTTTAATTGATAAGATTAATAAAGTAAAAAAGCATATCTTTATTAAAAATAATGAGCCTATTGTTAAGTGTTTATTTGATGGTGAGAATAAAAAATTACAAAACATGGCGTACGATAAATTAGTTGAGTTTGTACGTGAGTTTGAATCCTTTGATATATTTGTAGATGTGAAAATTAATTATAGTAATATAATTAATTTTGATATTTCTGGGTTCATTCCTACAAAACTTAATGCGATGTCGTTAGCTACTATTATGAGTATGGAAAAAATAAAAGAAGTGGAAAAACCTCAAACTCCAAATTCTAAAATCTCAGATGCTGAAGTTGCAGGAACATCAAGTAGCATGTACATCTAAATCTCAGATAAAAAAGGTATGGAATTTTAATAGCTACTATAGATAAATCAAAACCTATAGTAGCTGCAGTATAGACATTATAGGGTTCTGCTGCAGCAGCTGGTATGCCTGAAACAAATTTGGTAGTTGCAATGTAGATTAAGTAGGAAGGCAAGGTCAAAAATAAGCTCTTTGATGAGTGCATATTAGAAATATCTAAATCCGCTTATAAATTTCTTTCATTCTGTAAAGTGAATTCAAGAATTGAAATATTCTTTTTATCAATATTCTCAATTAATATAGAGCCACCAGCAGTTAACATATCAGGAGGAGAAATAACAGTTCTGTTACTACTTGTTGTCATCCCTATTACTCCTAGCTGAAAAGCTAGTGGTGCTTGTGCATCGCCAACTCTAAAATTTAAGATTTGGTTTTCAATAGTAGGTTCACCATTGTATTTCCTTATATTATATTTTATCGATATGTTATCACCACATTTTACTTTCTTGCCTCTGCTAGGTAAATTATCAAATATCATTAAATTATCAACTGAATCTGGGTATGGATCTTTGATCTCAATTAGTTTTACATAGTATGAAACTAAATTTGTTTTACCATTTTCATCAGTTGAAATAACAATTACGCGTTCTCCTCCTTCTTTCATGCCTATAATTCCTGAATCTAATTCCTTTGACTTGCTTTTTCCTATTTCCCAGATCGTATCGGAATTCTGATTTTGAAATAAAAATGTTCCAGAAATTTCATGTATTTTCAATAAAACTTTTTGACCGCAGTAAGCCTTTTTACCATAACCTTCTGTGATATCAGAAAAGGTTATTGCATCCTCTTCTTTAACTTCATTTAAATATTCTGTTAAACCATTCTTTTTAACGTAACGATCAAATGCAGAATCAATTACAGGTTTTATAAAATTATGTGCTATTATTTGTGCTAAACTTCCTGAACCAAAAATTTCTACACCTTTTTTTGGAGTATTTTTATTGCCGTATATAACAAGTGTAATAAATATTGTACAGAAAGATAAAAAAATTAAAACATAAGATAATATCATTAATATACTTTTTCTTATCCATTTCATACAGTTCTTATGAAATCTAATAATTTATGAAGCTCTGTAGTATCTGTTAAAATTCTTTTTAAGTTATTGCAAGATTCATTATATAAATTTTCTATATATTCTCTCATTTTTTGCTCACCTAATATAAAGAACAGGTTATTTATTTTATCTTGTTTAGAATCTAGGATATCATCTTTTGCCTGAAATATTAAACCTAAATTCAATCCATAGCTATATAATTCATAACATTCCTTGCTTGATGCTCCTCCTATTATTGCACCAATTTCACACGAAGCAGCAAAAAGTTTAGCAGTTTTCATTAGATGAACTTTATATATTTCATCAAAACTTGTATATGTGTTATAAATATCCAATGATTGTCCTCCCATCATTCCTCTATATCCTATTGCTTTCGAAAGTGTATTTATAATTTCACAACATCTATTTTCCTTCAATGAAGACAATATTTCAAAAGCTAGTGATAAAAGAGAATTACCAGCAAGAAGCGCCTGTGCTTCACCAAATTTTTTATGGCAGCTAGGCTTTCCACGCCTAATATTGCTATTATCCATACATGGTAAATCATCATGTATTAAAGAATAGGTATGAATGAATTCAACTGCAACTGCAACAGGCAATACTCTTTCTGTTTTTACACCAAATGTACTAGAAGAGATAAATATAAGTAGTGAACGTATGTACTTGGCAGGAGCAAAAATTGAATATTGCATTGCTGAATATAGGTCACTACATTCTTTTATATTAGGAAGAAATCTTTTGATTGCAGAGGTAAGAAGAAAAGATAAATCTTGATAGCGTTCACTAAAATATAAACCTATTGACACGACATGTAAATATTGCAAAAATTAAAAGTTATTTTAATATATGTATGTATTAAAGTTTAATTTTATTATATAGAAAAGAATACAATAAACAAAGAATGTGTTATGAATATTGATTATACTAAAGAAAAAGTAGAAGAAGAACTTAAGGAAATTATACTAAAATCTACGAAAAAAGTTACTGAGTTAGAAAGGTCTTTTACATTTGATGGCAACCTAGAGATAGATAGTTTAGAGATAGTCGAAATGATTATGGATATTGAGTCACACTTTTGTATAGAGATACCAGATGAAGATGTACAAAAAATGAAAAATGTTGGTGATGTTTTTGATTATGTTACAGCAAAAAAACTACAAAGCCAATGCATAGAAGAGTAGTAGTTACTGGCATTGGTTTAGTAACTCCTCTTGCGGCTAATGTCAAGAGCACCTGGTCTAGGTTAATAAGTGGTGCTTCTGGTATACGCACAATTTCGCAGAGTCTTTTTGATGCTTCTGATCTTGATTGTAAAATTGCAGGTCAAGTGCCTTTACAATCTGATGAAGGTTTTAGTGAATCTGGATTCAATCCGTCTCTTTATAACGATCAAAAAGATATAAAGAAGATGGATAAGTTCATTCATTATGGTATCGCAGCAGCTGTAGAAGCAGTGGATGATTCTTTTATCTTAACAAGTCCTAATGTTAATTTAGAACGTATAGGTGTGGTCATAGGTTCTGGAATAGGTGGATTGCCATCTATTCAAGAAAAAGTTATAGCTATGCAAGAAAGAGGCCCGAGGCGTGTTAGTCCATATTTTATTCCATCTAGTTTAATTAACTTAGTATCTGGTCATGTTTCTATTAAGTACGGTTTCGTCGGTCCAAATGATTCAGCAGTTACGGCATGTGCAACTGGCGCGCATGCAATCATTAACTCAGCAAGGACTATAAAACTTGATGAAGCAGATGTTATGATTGCAGGTGGAGCAGAAAGTGCATTATGCAGGATAGGAATTGCAGGATTTTCATCTATAAAGGCACTATCAACTAAATTTAATCATAGTCCAGAACATGCATCAAGGCCATGGGATCGTGATCGTGATGGTTTTGTTATGGGTGAAGGTTCTGGTATTTTAGTACTCGAAGAGTACGAACATGCAAAAAAGAGAAATGCTAAAATATATGCAGAACTTGTTGGTTATGGATTAACGGGAGATGCTTATCATATTACAGCCCCTCATCCTGAAGGGAAAGGTGCATTTAATGCGATGAAAATTGCTCTAAAAAGTGCAGAAATTAATGCTAACCAAATAGGTTATATAAATGCTCACGGAACTTCAACACCTCTAGGTGATAAAATTGAAGTTATAGCAATAAAAAAATTACTCGGTGATTATGCATATAAAGTACCCATTTCCTCAACTAAATCTTCTATAGGGCATTTACTTGGCGCTGCTGGCAGTGTGGAGGCCGTATTTAGTATACTCGCCCTTAATAGTGGGATTATTCCGCCAACTTTAAATTTATATAACCCTTCAGAAGGGTGTGATTTAAATTTTGTTCCTTTAAAAGCTGAGGCACATCATATTAAGTATGCATTATCAAATTCATTTGGTTTTGGTGGAACTAATGCCTCACTAATCTTTGCTACAGTATAAGAATATTTACAATATTCTATATATAATATTTAATGTAATAAAATTACTAAGGTTCAATTAACATCAATATTTGATTACAATATTTGTTAAATAAATTTTTCTGGCTTTACTATTTTTTCAAATTCATTTTCAGTAAGTAGCTCAAGTTTTATTGCTGCTTCTTTTAAAGTTATATTTTTTTCATGAGCAAATTTTGCTATTTTTGCTGCATTATCATAACCTATATGTGTGTTTAATATGGTGACAAGCATGAGAGATTGATCGAGTAAATTTTTTATCCTTTCTTTGTTTGCTTTGATACCAATAACACATTTCTCTGTAAAATTCAAACTGCTATCAGCTAAGAGTATAATAGATTGCAGGACATTATAAATTATTACTGGCTTGAATACATTCAGTTCAAAATGACCGTTTGATCCTCCGACTGTCACGCTTACATGATTACCCATTACTTGTGCACACACCATTGTTACTGCTTCACACTGAGTTGGATTAATTTTACCAGGCATTATAGAAGACCCAGGCTCATTTTCTGGTAATATTATTTCACCAATTCCGCATCTCGGACCTGAACCAAGTAGTCTTATATCATTTGCTATCTTCATTAAACTTACTGCAATTGTATTCAGTGTACCGCTAAGTTCAACTAGTGCATCATTTGCTGCCAATGCTTCAAATTTATTACTTGCTGAAACAAATGGGAGCTTGGTAATTTGTGCAACCTCCTTAGCAAAATCTTCAGCAAAGCCTTTTTTACAATTTAACCCTGTACCAACTGCAGTTCCTCCTTGTGCAAGCTCGTATATATCACTTAATACTAATTTTATTCTTTCGATTCCTTTCTTGATTTGAGCTGCATAACCAGAAAATTCTTGTCCAAGTGTTAAAGGCGTTGCATCTTGCAAATGAGTACGCCCTACTTTTATTATGTTTTGAAATTCATATACTTTACTATCCAGCGCTCCATATAATTTCTTAAGACTTGGGATAAGCAGTTCATTTACTTGTTTTGCTGCTGCAATATGCATTGCAGTTGGAAAAGTATCATTAGAAGACTGACCATAATTTACATGATCATTTGGATGTACAGGAAATTTGCTACCTAATTTACCACCAAGAATTTCTATGGCACGATTACTAATCACTTCATTCATGTTCATATTAGTTTGTGTTCCAGATCCAGTTTGCCAAACAACTAGAGGAAACTCATCATCAAATTTTCCTTCAATTATCTCTTGTGCAGCTTGGCAGATTGCATTTCCTATTTTTTCGTCTATAGCACTATATTTTATATTAACTTTAGCTGCTGCAAGTTTAACTATAGCTAAAGCTTTTATTAGAGGCTTTGGCATTTTTTCCATACCAATCTTAAAGTTCTCTAAAGAACGTTGAGTTTGTGCGCCCCAATAATGTTCACTTAGTACTTCTAGTTCTCCTAAACTATCTGATTCTATTCTAGCCATATCTATATTTTTTATTAATTTAAATGCTACCAATAACAAAACAAGAAGTCAATATGCTTGACTTATTCACAAAAAGATGCTAGTATTTAGTGAGGCAAAATGCGTAATTATGATTCATTAAGTGACAGTAATAAAAAATTATACAATGAGTTAAGTAATGAAATAAAAAATAACAACCTAGATGCTGTACTAAATCGTGTAGTGGAATGTAAGAGAGATGGATCTTATACAGAACAAGATTTATGTGATGTTTTTAGTGTTCATGATAAAAAAGGCAATACATTGATAATTGATGTTATTGATAAAAATGTAAAAACTGCCGCAGTAATTTATAGAAATATTGTTTTATCTGAATCTTACACTCAATGTGAATATTATAAACATGCATATTATATTGCAAATGATTTAAAAAATAAAGTATTAGATATGATTCTTAAAGATCAAGGTAAGAGTGATATAGTTGAAAAAGTTATAGAATTTAGTAAAATAATATGGCCATCAATATTTATTGAGACCAGATTAAGAGATGAATTTAAGCAGGCTATTCAAAACGGAAATTTTGACGATGCTGGTAAATTTTTCAAATATGATATGGAGAATAACACTTTAAGTTTAAAAATTTTCTTTATGGGCTGCGATTGGGTATATGAGCCTATTCAGGAAATTAAAGAGAAAGGTAGTACAAAATTTTTAGAAAACGTCCTCGAATTCGCCAAAAAACATAATTTTCTTGAAGAATTTGTATACGCAAATTTTTATGGTGGAAATGAATATATAGATTTGTCAGAGTATGCCAAAGCACTAGGAGTAGAGCAGCAAGTTAAGAAAATAATTGATCAGTATGAGCAAAAATCTGGTTTCTTAAACAAAGTTAGTGAACATAAAGGAAAATTTGCAGTTTGTACATTGCTTTTATTTGGTTCTGCTACAGCTTTTATATTAGAACAATTTATAATTGGAGGAGTTATAGGAGCAATTGGGGCATTAGCAATTTTAGTATCACTAACAATGACAACAGAGAAAGGCAAAAAAATACAGGATAAAGTGAGTAATTCATTAAGTAATTTATTTGTTTCTGAACAATCACAAAAAGATATTGAACTCTGCTAAGTTTATTAGCTAGCTCAAAATTGAGAGAAAAAATTTATCTTTGTTTTATTAGGAAAAGGTAATACTTTAAAGGCTTTACGTTAAAGATTAAAATTCAGCCCAGCAAGGAAAACATAACCTGAATTCTTTTCTGTAACATTTGCTTCTTCTGCATTAAATTTCACAAGCTCAAAGTAATATGAAGAACCGTGGAATAAAGGATATTCAAGGCTTGCAGCATATGCGGTTAATCTATTTATACCTTTAGTTTCTATATCCCTTACACTTTGAAAATACGTTAGACTTAGCTTACGCAGATCAGAATGATAAGCAATGCCTGTATTAAGATAATATGTATTACTTGTTTCAGGGTTCATTTTTCTGCCTGACTTATTACCATTACCATACGAAAAAATACCATCTAGGTTAAAATATTTAACTTTCATACCAAGATTCCAGTGCATTAAGTTATTGAGAGTAATACTATTCTTAATTTCCTTTTTAGGTGCAACTTCTCCAGTTAAAGCAACATTAATGCTTATATCATCTGAAATACTATTCTTATATGAAAGACCTGCAGCAAGTATATTACTATATTGTAAATCATCCGTTTCTCCAAGCACGTAACTTAATCCCAACTGAAAATTATAAATCTCTGGTGAAATATAATTTACTGATGATTGTTTGAATTCATGACTCAATCCATGATAACTAGTATAAACATTAGGCTTCACCCAAAATACATTGTCTTTATCATAGCCAGCACCATCATCTTTTTTATGATTACCACGTAAATTTGTATAATTTACCCAATCACCATTAACTCCTCCTGTAGCAGCACTGATCTTTGAAGTATTAATTAGCATTTTATGACTAACTAAATCATTTTTACCGTATTCAATGGAGCCAAGGTTTGCATTTTTCACTATTAGATATGCTTTTTCTACTTTTAATTCATCAAGATCCAGTTCTGTTAATTTTATTACATCTGAAATCCCAAGCTTTACATTAAAGCCGGCTTGATTTTTTTTAGAAAAACGCTGTAAATAAAAAAGATTAGCATTAGAATAACTTGAAATTTTGTCCTTAGGTTTGATATCAAAAATATTCTCATTAAAAGCATAACCAAACTTAAGGTTAATTTTCCCACTTAAATCAGCATAGAAATATTTTTTATCTAAAACAATATTTGCAAAAGCGCCACTTCCAAAACAAAGAAAGCAAAACGCTATCAACATATAATATTTTTTCATGCTATATATTTATTATTAGTAATGTTCAGTATATACAAAAACTTTAGTAATAAAACACTTATATTAACTATATATTCATAAATCCATGAAAAACATACTCTACTTTACCTGTCATGAATACGTTATTCGTTGTTTCATCCCATTCTATAAGCAAATCTCCTCCAATTAATTTTACTCTCGTCTCTTTATGAGATATGTATTTTCTTAAAATAGATGCAACTAGAGCTGCGCATGCTGCACTACCGCATGAATCAGTAATCCCAACTCCTCTCTCCCATGTTTTTAAAATTATGTGCTTTTTTTTACTAATTTCTGCAACACTTACATTGATCTTATTGGGAAATAATTCATGATTTTCAAGTGTTGGTGCTAACTTCTCAAAAGGTACATTTATAATATTTTTAACAAAAAAAATCAGATGAGGATTTCCAATATTTACCGCAACTGGATTTTTTAGCATTGCTATTTCTATAGGAAGGCATAAAGTGTTATACTCAGAAGATAATGGAATTTCATTCCATTGGAATAAAGGTTTTCCCATATTAATCTT
>NZ_JAZHPY010000024.1:0-12274 GCF_036711655.1 Wolbachia endosymbiont of Pentidionis agamae
TTCCTCGGTAGCTCAGTGGTAGAGCAGTTGGCTGTTAACCAATTGGTCGCTGGTTCGAATCCGGCCCGGGGAGCTTAAGTTTCTTGCAAAGATTAGCACAAGAAGTAGAAGAAAGGTTTCACTTGTTTTAAAAAGTAACATGTTAGTTTCATCTGTTTTTTATATAATGTCATTACATTATCACAGCTAGGTTAGTTATTATTAATACAAGAATTTACTCTCCTTTCCATGCAAAAGATTTATAATATTTGTACGATGTTTGAAAAAAATTAATATTGCTATGATTAACAACATGAAAAATAAATCTTTCTCTAAAAAGAAAGATGCTACTGCAATTATTGCAGTAGCACTAAGCGAAGCAAGAGAGGAATATCTAAAGATAAGAAAAACAATAATCCAAGAGAGCAAAAAAATTAAAAAAATGTTAATATTAAATGATACTAAAATACCGAGAGCTGTTGCAACTCCCTTACCTCCTTTGAATTTTAGCCATACAGGGAACATATGTCCTAAAACTGCTAAAATTGCCGATAATTGTACGTACAATCCGTTATTACTAAAAATTTTTTGCGCCAAATACACTACAAAAAACCCTTTAAGAGAATCTAGTAACAAAGCTAGCGCAGCAAGTCCTTTCTTTCCTGTTCTTAAAACATTTGTTGCTCCAATATTTCCTGAACCAATTAGCCTAAGGTCAATACCTTTCATCTTTGTTATAATTAAACTAAAAGGTATTGAACCTAAAATATATGACAACACTAACACTATAAATTTTTCAAATACCCACATGACATTTGAACTTTAAAAGCAATCAAACATACTGTCAATAATTTCATTAAATACTCAACTATTACTACTTTATTTGAACTGTATCTTTATTAAGTTTTTCTGGCTCTTTTATCTCATCAAGCTTACTTGATATTTTATCAGTTGCCCATACTATTGGAGTAATAAGCAATGTAATACTATAAATAACAGCAGTGAAAGCGTAACTTAGAATGGCATTGATGTAGTCAGCAATAAAAAAACTATGTTCCAATGCTTTTATTGAAGATTTTATTATATGTTTATCAGATGATAGGTTATTTTTTTTGTAATCATTACTATTTGTACTTACTTTTAGTGTCTTTACTGACAAGTATGATATATATGCATATATTAAATATAAAGGCATAACAATTAAAGTAATCAGTACAAAAAGGACAGTTTTGGCTAAACCTATGTATGTCCAATCTCTTGTGAATAAGGCATTTTTATTCTGTATAACACCATGTTCATTTATGGCAATGTTATCATTTCCTACAGCAATGGCTTTTACACCACCAATAACGTAATCAACGTGATATAAAGATTTATAAAAACTATTTATAGGTACTTTTTTTGAACCTGAACTTTTTACTGCAGGAATAGCGCTGGTGTTAGCATAATTATTAAAATATTCAAATAACCTCCCAAACGTTAAAACAAATAATTACTATGATTGAGTTAATTAATGGTTAATTAAAATGATTTCTATTTATGTTAAATTATATAGATATGGCTTAAGATACCTTCCAGTTATACTTTCTTCAACGTTAATTATTTCCTCTGGAGTGCCAGCAGCAACTACCCTGCCTCCTTTATCTCCTCCTCCAGGGCCAATATCTATTATATAATCAGCAGTTTTTATAACGTGTAAGTTATGTTCAATCACTATTACTGTATTTCCTAAATCAACTAGCTTATGCAATATTCTTAGTAGGTTATTTATATCTTCAAAATGTAGTCCTGTTGTTGGTTCATCAAGAATATATATTGTCTTTCCAGTGGATTTTTTTGATAATTCTTTCGATAATTTTATTCTTTGCGCTTCTCCTCCAGATAATGTAGTTGACGATTGACCAAGCTTTATATACCCTAATCCTACTTCTCTTAGAGATACTAATTTTTCCTTAATTAATGGAAGATTATCAAAAAAACCACAAGCTTGGTCTACTGTCATATTCAATATATCAGATATTGACTGTCCTTTATAAGTTACTTCAAGTGTCTCTCTATTATATCTCTTTCCTTTGCACTGCTCGCACTTTACGTATACATCAGGCAAAAAATGCATTTCTATTTTTAGATGCCCATCTCCTTTGCAAACCTCACATCTTCCTCCCTTAGTGTTAAAGGAAAATCTTCCTATTGTGTAACCTCGTGCTTTTGATTCTGGAAGCCCTGCAAACCAATTTCTTATGTGGGTAAAAATTCCTACGTATGTTGCAGGGTTTGATGCTGGTGTTCTTCCTATTGGAGACTGCTCAACTTCTATTACTTTATCTATGTGTTCTATTCCTAAGATACGTGAACACTTACCAAACCTTGTATTCACTCTATGTATTCCGTGAGCCAAGTATTTATATAACGTTTCTATAATTAAACTTGATTTTCCCCCTCCAGATACACCAGTTACACAAATTAGGTTTCTTACTGGGAATTGAACATCTATATTCTTCAAATTATTCTCACATGCACCAAATACTTGTATAAATTGATTCGTTGGCTCTCTTTTTTTATGACAAGGAATTATTTTTGTCCTACTTAAATATTGCCCTGTTATACTGCTTGTATTTTCTAAAATTTGTTCTGGAGTGCCTTCTGCAATAATTTTTCCACCATCGCTACCTGCTCCAGGGCCTATATCAACTACATAATCTGCAGCCATTATTGTATCTTCATCGTGTTCAACAACAATCACAGTATTACCTATATCCCTCAAATTTTTGAGTGTATTAATGAGCCGGTCATTATCACATTGATGTAAGCCAATTGATGGTTCATCTAATACATATAACACTCCTGTTAATCCAGAACCTACTTGAGATGCGAGCCTGATTCTTTGGCTTTCACCTCCTGAGAGTGTACTGGATTCACGATCTAATGTTAAATAGTCTAGCCCTACATTCTTTAAAAACTCCAGCCTTTTTATTATTTCATTTAATATCTTTTCCGATATTTGCTTTTGTTGTTCTGTAAGGCTTTTCGGTAAATCTATAAACCATAAGAGAGCCTCATTAACGCTTAGATTTGCTACGTCACATATATTTTTATTTTCAATTTTTACTAAACGTACCTCCTTTTTTATTCTTGATCCATTACATTCATTGCATTTAGTAATGGAACAGTACTGTTCAGAAAAAATTTCCTCATCTTCATCATTTACCTTTTTTTCCATTATATTTACTAAACCTGGAATAGTTTTTAAATTGTGTTGAAAGCCATATAAAATAATATTTTTTATATGGTGATCTATATTTCTCCATGGAGTATTTAGGTCACATATATTATCTTTCATTAATGGTAAAATCAAGTCATTGAAAGCACCATAATTTGATCTATGAAGATTGAGAGCTCCTATTGGCTTTAAAACACCTTCTGCAAGAGAAAGGCTATCATCAGGAATGATCAAGCTTACATCAATACCAAGTTTTTTACCTAATCCATTACACGCACTGCATGCACCATATGGGCTGTTAAAAGAAAATAATCTAGGTTCTATTTCCTCAATTGTAAATCCAGACTCTGGGCAAGCAAAATTCTCTGAGAAACGTAGAGTCTGACCATTAGTGTAAATTGAATTATGACCACCTGGTAATTCAACTATTTCCACATATGCTAAGCCACCGCCAAGCTTTAATGCCATTTCTATGCTACTTGCAAGGCGATTCCCTATTGAATCATCTGTTATAGATATTCTATCTACAATAACTAATATATTATGTTTTTTATTCTTATCTAATACAGGCAGATCATCAATATTGTATATTTGACCGTCTATTTTGAGTCTTACATAACCCTGTTTTTTTATATTTGATATTTCCTTGTAATGTTCACCCTTGCGGCTGCGTATAATAGGCACAAGTATAAAAATCTTAGTTTGTTTTGGTAAAGATCTTATAGTATCTAATATCTGAAATACAGTATGTTTTGTAATTGGTAATCCGGTATAAGGAGAGTAAGGAACACCTATACGTGCATATAAAAGCCTTAAATAGTCATAAATTTCAGTAATAGTTCCTACTGTTGATCTTGGGTTCTTAGAAATAGATTTTTGATTTATAGATATTGCCGGGGAAAGTCCAGTAATTGATTCAACCTTTGGTTTATCTTGAATATCTAGAAATTGGCGAGCATAAGATGATAAACTTTCTACATAACGTCTTTGTCCCTCTGCATAAATTGTATCAAATGCTAAACTTGACTTCCCTGAACCACTCAGCCCAGTAAAAATCACAAGTTTATTTTTTGGTATATTAATATCAACTCCTTGAAGATTATGTTCACTCGCATTTTTTATTCTTATAAAGTCATCCATACTTATGCATTAATACTTTAAAACATTATATAGTAAAAGCGTGAAAAATTGTAGAAATACTTTTCTTTTTTGAACAGTTGCTATCTAGAATTAGGTATACCTTTAATTGTGATATGTAATCATTAAGATAAGGTAATTAGAAAATTATGAACTATATGTGCTGTTACTAAGAAATATTTAAATTAAAAAAATGTGAGACTACAACTTATGAAGCACCAACTATTTAACTTGTAAACAAAAATAATCTACAGATGTCAAATTAGAAGTAATATCCCGTGACAGAGTCACGGGATATATGTTCATACTATTACAAACCAAGTTGGTTACTAAAAGATTGTTGAACTGAATCTACGCTATGCAATTGAGTACTTGTTGCTTCCTCATATGTTGGTGGCAATTCTTTTGGAGCAGAAGATTTCAATACTTTACTTGTTGATGCTTGTCCTAACTCTTTTGAAGTAGGAGGTTGCACAGTTCTATCACTTTTACTTTGTGGAAATACTTGAGCTCTACTTTCCATAGCTTTTACTACACTTTCATTAAGCATTTCATGAAGAGTTAAGTCATTTTTAGCAATGAGACCAGTAAATAAGTCAATGCAACATAACTTTATTTTACAATCATCATATTGAACTTTTCTAGCACCAGAACTTTTTATAGTAGTTCCTTTATCTGAACAGAAAGCACGTGAAGTTTGATAATTGTTTTCAACTTCATCATCAGAATCATAAGCACAATCAGATTCAAAACTACAGCCATCAGTCACCTCAACTCCATCACCAGAGTCGTCAATACCATCAGTTTCAGGACCTATACTATCAATCATTAAACCACCGCAATCAGATTGAGTTCTAGAGTGACCAATACCATCAAATTGAGTGTTAGGATAACGATTTTGATGTGCATGAGTACGTCCTTTACTTTTAGGACATAAAATGTGAATCATAATAGACAAGTAATGCTGATTACCCACATCGCTTGTATAATCTTTTATAGCTGGACTTTTCATTTCTTCCTTAAACTCTTTCTCTGAAACATCAGTAACTGTAATATCACTATCTGATAGAGTAAAATCTTCGTACCTCATATTCCTATTCCACGTCGGGCCAAAAAACTCTCCATGATCACCTTTATTTAAACCACCATCATAATTAACACGCTTAACTTCTATTAACTCATATGTATTTTTTTCTCCAGGCATGCTCCTAAATGCCATGCGCCTACAGATATTGTCTTCCCCTCCTAGACTACCATCATATTCCAGTGTACGTGTTAATTTTAGCTGTGCCATTGCTCTTTCAGATGGATTATCTGAAGAATTATGCAGCAATGCTGTATGCTTGTTATATTCAATAGGAAAATCACCTTTATTGCTTATAGTTCTTTCTCTTCCTGGTCTCTTTTCATATCTTGTTATGTAATCCTGCAAGAAAATGCTTAAATCATTATACTTTTTATCACCATCAATAAACTTCAACTCGTTATAATCAAAATCGCATTTTGATGATAAAACAACACCACCTTCAGAACTCCTAACTTTAATTTTTTCATTCAATTTTTCATAAGCTTTCAGTTGCTAACTTAGAATTATATTAATTTGTTTATTAGATAGAGGTTTACCAATCATTGTTTTTCCTATAACTTCATCTTTGCTCTTAAGCAGCTCTTTTACTTGTTTAATTTCAACATCATAACGTTTTTCATCGCTTGTAAAGAACTTAGATTTTGCTCGATCTATATTCTTCAGAACATCAAAAACTCTAGAAAAATACTGTTCTGGATCTTGCATACACTTATCAAAGCAAGATTCATCATAAAAAAGCTTTTGATTATCAAGCAGACTTTTACTTGAATCTTCTTTGAATATATCGTTCACTAATTCACTTATAAGATCTGCCAATTTTGGCTTGTCTCTGTTAACAGCATGGTATAATAAATATAAATCTTGTAATGAAAGAGTCTTTTCATTATTTAACTCATTAGATTCAAGAATTCTTTTAATTTCTTTATTTAGATATTTACTCTCTTTATAAGGACTCTTTTTTAAAGAAGAACTTAATGAACCTTTCTTTTTATAACTGGAAGAAAAGTCTTGGATAGATTTTATTATATTGTTATTTAATTTTATCATATTATCCTCACATAAATGTAATTTATAATATAATTATAGTGGTAACCAAATAATTCCAAAGCAAAATTTTCTAAACTAGAATACATACTTGTATTTCATGTGTTTATTTATCTTTTATGTTTAACTTCTCAAGACGCCACCAGTATTCTCACGTACCAAATTAATTATCATATAAGACTGTTTTTGAATTTCTTCTTCACTTAAAGTGTGAGTAGGAGAACAGAAAGTGACAGAGAATGCTACAGATATTTTATTTATTTCTATATTCGGACCTTGATACACATCAAACACAAGAACTTCTGTTATAAGTTTTGAGCTTTTTCTTACTAAATCAATTAAATGACCTACCTGTATATCTTTATTTATTATGAAGGCAAAGTCACGTTTTACACTTTGATATTTATAATCAATAAACTGCTTTTTATTAACTGGTAGTTTATGAATATCTTGTAACATCAGCTCAAAACCAACAACTTTTTGTTTTAAATTATAAAAATCTACTATATTTGGATGTAACTTGCCAAAATAGCAAAATATTTTGTTTTTGAAAGAAAAAGCACCTGATTTACCTGGATGATAATATTCTTTACTTGTTCTTTCAACTTTTAAATCATTATAATTAATATTTAAAGATTCTAAAACTGAAATTATATCAGCTTTAACATCAAATATATCCACATCCCTATTAATATTATAATGGTTGCGCGGTAAATTTTGTCCAACTCTAACTCCACTAAGCGTATAAATTGGCTCACTCAAAACATCTTCGCTATTATAAATTGGTCCGATTTCAAAAATTGCTGCATCTTGTACTCCGTAAGAGCTGTTATCACTTATTACCTGTAATAAGTTTGGAATAATACTTGGACGCATTATGTCATAATTATTATTAATTGGATTTTCAATAATAAATTGTTTATTAAAATAACCAAATTTTTCAGCTATAGGTTCACTCATAAATGACCAAGTGAAGACTTCATCTAAACCTCTCCTAGACATAACAGTGCGTAAATTATCGTATATGCTGCTTGCTTTAATACTATTTGATAACAGAGGTTCTTCTTTTATTTTATCATAGCCGTATATTCTTGTTACTTCTTCGATTAAATCAGCAGCTATAGTGATATTCGGTCTCCAACTAGGAACTTTTACGTTCCATTTATCATCCATTTTTTTGTCTATATCAAATCCTAATTTTGTAAGAATGGAGAATATCTCATCAGATGATGCTGATATGCTTCCAAATTTATTCACATCATGATAATTAAAGTCAATATAATGATTTTTTTTGTTAAAATCGCCGGAAGATACTAAACTTGAAGCTTTTCCACCACAAAGATCTAAAATCATTTGTGTTGCAAGATTTAAACTATTAATCGTATAACTAGGATCAACAGACCTTGTAAACCTGTAACTAGAATCTGTAGAAATATTTAATTGTCTTGAGGACTTGATTATAGAAATTGGATCAAACCACGCTGACTCTAGAAAAATATTTGTGGTTTCTAAAGTACATTCACTGCGCTTACTCCCTAACACTCCAGCAATTGAATGAATATTCTTATCATCAGAAATAACAGTGATATCTTGATTGAGTGAGTATTGTTTACCATTTAAACCGGTGAAATTTTCACCATCAGTTGCCTTTCTTACTGTCAATCTTTTTTCTATATTATCTGCATTATATGCATGCATTGGCTGACCAAAAGACATCATGATACAATTCACAATATCAACAATTAGCGAAATAGAATTTATACCTACAGATTGTAATCTTTCTTTTAGCAATCTGGGGCTTTCTTTATTTTGCACCCCAGTAATATATCTTCCAGTAAAAAAACTTTCATCATCAGAAACTTCAACATCAATTATTGAGTCAATAGAACTAAATATTTTAGGGTGATTTATAGGTTTTAATTTACCTATTCCAGTTGCAGAAAGGTCACGTGCTACTCCATATACACTTAAACAATCACCACGATTAGGAGTGATATTAATATCTATTATAGTGTCATTATTAAAAAATTTATCTCCTACTTGATAATCATCTGATAGCTCTATTATTCCTTCATTATCTTTGTAATTTAGTTCAAGCTCAGATGCAGAACAAAGCATACCTTCACTTAAAATACCACGTATTTTTATGGACTTTATTGTTATATCACTTCCAGGTAATATGCTATCTATTGAAGCAAGCACTGTTTTCATATTATTTTTAACATTACTCGCACCACAAACTACCTGCAGGATTTTATCACCACAATCTACTTTACATAATTTTAACTTATCAGCATTTGGATGTGGAGCAATTTCAAGTATTTTTACAACAATAAATCCAGTCAAATTGGCGTTATCAATAACGCTCTCTACTTCAAGCCCTATATGCGTTAATTTATCTGTAATCTCCGTTAAACTTGCATTAGTATCTAAGTACTCTAGTAACCAAGATAATGTGATCTTCACAAATTTTTAAAATAAATAAAAAAATAAGATTTATTATATAACATAATAGATGCCTAAGAAAAATTGATTTTTTAAAGTTGAATGACAAATACAAATAAAATACATTTAATATTCTTTCACGGAATCACTTATAATCATAAGCGTGCAATAGCTTACGTGGAGTCACTGCATGATAGAAGTTTAAAAAATTGCAATATTTCGGTCTATGCACATGAATATACGAAAGCGTTTCAAAGCTATACTCTCTATTTTATAATCAGCCTACTGCTTATAGGAGCTATCATTACTTCTTTAATTGTGGTAATACGTAATTTTTCTGTATCAGGAATCATTAAAGCAGTTTTTACTGCTTTAATTTTCACCTTATGTTCTATAATATTGCTAATTATACCTTTTATGAATATAAACCAAGGGTTAATAAAATCATCAATAGAGCACATAGAATCATTAATAGATGATAATGTTGAACCTAAAGATATTGTACTTTATGGACATTCTTTTGGTGGAGCCGCTGCATCAGAAACTTTAAAGTATTTTATAAACAAAGATATTGTGCTGGGCGGCATAATATTTAATAATACTTTTAGCTCATTTGAAGCTGCAATAAGGAATTTTAGATCTCCACAAACAAAAATCTTGTCTATATTACCTTCATCTTTTTTAGATAAGGTATTGAGAACATTAAACCTAGAATATGATATAGCAGAAATTATTAAAGATAAAGCTTCCTTACCAATTATAATAATAAATAGTAATAATGATAATGTAATACCAAAACCTGCACAACTAGCAACTTCATTAGCAAATAAATTTTATAGTAAAAATATCAGCATATATCATAATGATGGCTATCACGATGAAATCATGCAAAATTCATTGTTTGATTACATTATAGTACAGAGTATGAAAAAGATAACAAACAACTCCTGTTACGATTAGTATCATGTGTAATTAATGAGAATTATCTCAGCATAGATTGTAAGTTAAGATGTTCTAATTGATGTTTATGAAAAATAACGTATACTATAATATAGTATATTGATAGATACATAAAAAAAGCATAATGACTAAGGAAAAGACTAAGAAAAAGCATATAATATTCTTTCATGGAATTGGCGATAATCATAAAAATGCTGAGGGATATGTGGGCTTGCTGCACTATGGGTTATGCTATAATAATATCGAGAATGTTTCAATCTCTGCACATAAGTACCCAAAGGTATTTCAAAGATATCTTTACTTTCTTGTAGGTAGCTTAGTATCATTAGCTGCAGCTATAATAACGCCTATTGTAGTAGTAATACTTAGTCTTTTTTCAGTAATTAATGCAGTTCCTACAGCTATAGCTGCTGCTATAGCTTCAACTTTTGTCCTCACTTTGCTTTCAGTTGTGTTGCTGACTATGCCTGTTATGAATACAGATAAAAAGTTAATCAGGCCAGCAATAGAGAAGATAAAAGAGTTGAAAGATTCTGGAGTTGCGCCTGAAGATATTATTCTTTTGGGGTATTCCTTTGGAGGAACAGATGTATCAGAACTTTTAAAGCACTATAGAAATGAAGATGTTAAGCTTGGTGGTGCAATATTTTATAACACTTTTAGTTCATTTGAAAATGTAATAAAACATTTCCCGCTTCCGCAAACAAAATTTTTATCCATGTTACCTTCATCACTTTTAAATAAAATGCTCAAAAAATTGGATTTGGAATATGATATAGTAGGAAACATCAAAAATGAGACCAATATACCAATTGTAGTGATTAATAATAATAATGATCAAGTAGTTACAAAGCCTATGCAATTAGCAACTATGTTAACAGATGAAGTTACTGATAATAAAAATGTTACTATGTTGAAACATAGTAATAAAAATGGTCATTTAGACATATTTCATAATCTAGATATGACAATAGATAGTATAAAACGAGTGATAAATTCACAAGAGAAATATAATGTGCACTGTAATAATTATCAAAATACTGCATATGATAATGTTGCAATACATAGTATTAAGGAAGAGGATCTAGACAAATCATGTACAACTCGTTAAATTTATAGGAACAAGTATTTTTTACTGATTAAATCATCAATAGAGAACGTAGACAAGTTTAGGAATTACTACGTGTTAGATGGTACTTCTACATATAGTATTGCAATAAATAATTGTAATGACAGAATAATAAAAGAGATTGCATAACTATGTTAAAGTCAAATAGTAGTGAAGGTACTGGTAAGATTATTAAAGCATGCGCTCTGATGGCGATCATAAAGACGTATCTTACAGAGTCTGTAAAAGAACTGAATGTCAGAAGAGAATAAATCTAGCATGCACGGTTGGTTAAATCTAGATAAGCCAATTGGATTAACTTCAGCGCAAGCTGTAAATCAAATAAAGAAATTTTTTAAGGCTAAGAAAGCTGGTCATTTAGGTACGCTTGATCCGCTTGCAACAGGTGTTTTACCAATTGCGCTTGGTGAGGCAACTAAAACAATACCGTACGTATATTCAGGCTTAAAAGCATATAATTTTACAATCAAATGGGGTGAACAAAAAACGACAGATGATTTATCAGGCGAGGTTGTTAAAAGAAGTAGTGTGCAGCCTAGTTTAAATCAAATAAAACTTTTAATTAAAAATTTTGTTGGAACAATAGAGCAAACTCCTCCTAATTTTTCTGCAATTAAAATTCATGGAGTAAGAGCACATAAACTTGCGAGAAATGGGGAGGAAGTATGTTTAAAACCACGATTCGTTTCAGTATATCAACTAATATTGATTTCTCATGACGTGGTAAATAATAGCTCAGATTTCTTTATATCATGCGGTAGTGGAGTGTATGTTAGATCTATCGCTAGAGATCTTGGTATATCTTTAGGTTGCTTTGGTCACATTATAAAATTAAGAAGAGTAATGGTAGGTGATTTTAAAGAAAGTCAATCGATAATCATGCCTCGATCAATAGATTCCAACTCAATTATCTCCATTCATAGTGTTCTAAAAAGTATTGTCAAGGTAAATATTTCTTTTCAAGATGCAAAAAAGATAAAAAATGGACAGGAATTAATATTAAATTGCTTGTCTAATTTAAAGAACAATGATATTTGTTATACTGTAGTAGATGATTTGCCAATAGCTATTTGTTGTTTTGCTAATGGCATTATAAAGCCTATTCGTGTTTTTTGTATTTAATAGGACAGCTGGTATGTCAATTACACCTGAAAGAAAAGAAATTTTAATTAATATTTATGCTACAAAAGAAAATGATACTGGTTCCTCATTCGTGCAGTGTGCAATTTTGACTGAGAGGATTAGTAATTTAACTAATCATTTTAAAACGCAT
>NZ_JAZHPY010000025.1:0-12181 GCF_036711655.1 Wolbachia endosymbiont of Pentidionis agamae
ATTTAATGCATCAACTAGATGGGTACCAGGCAAAGTAAATCTGTATTTATAATCATCATCTCTAATATTAGGAAAACTATCAGATATCATGCTTGGCAAAGAAAAACTTACATTTCCACACAATATCAATAACTTTCCTTCCTGATTTGTTTTAAATTCGATCTCTGAATCTCCTGGTAATTTTTTTACTATATCATGCAAAGTATGAGCGGAAACCTTAATTTCACCTTCTTTCATTACGCTTGCAGTAAGTGATGCAAACATAGAAATATCAAGGTCTGTAGCTATAAATTCTATTTTATTAGATAATACCTTTATGTTTATACATGCTAAGATATCTATGACATTTCTCCTTTCTACTATACCACTTATCTTGTATAGAGTATTAAGAAGATCAGCACGATTAACAAAAAAATGTAACTCTTTATTCAAGTTAATATTTTCAATTGTTTGAGCTGTTTCTTTTATTTCAGACATACATTACTTTTTTAATGAGAATATTATTTATCCAAAGTATTAGGTATAATATTACCTTTAACTTTTTAGCTCTTTAGCAACATCGAGTGCAGCGTACGTGAATATAGCACTTGCACCTGACCTTTTCAAGGCAATTAGTGATTCATAAATTACTTTATCATAATCTAACCAACCATTATTTGCTGCAGCTTTTATCATTGCATATTCACCACTAACTTGATAAGCAAAAATTGGAAAGTTAAACTTTCTACTCGCGGTTTTAATAACATCTAAATATGGCATACCAGGCTTAATCATAATAAAATCTGCTCCTTCATTAATATCCATTTCAATTTCACATATTGCTTCAAGTTCATTCCTATAGTCCATCTGATAGCTACTTTTATCTATCACATCAGGTGCACTAGAGCCTATAACTTTTCTAAATGGTTCATAAAAACCAGAGCAATATTTTACTGCATACGATAATATTGATACGCTTTGAAAATTGTGCTCATCAAGCGTTTCCCTAATTCTCCTTATTCTCCCATCCATCATATCAGACGGAGCAACTATATCACACCCAGCTTTTGCTAAACTCAATGCTTGTTCACATAAAATTGATAGAGTCTCATCATTATCTACATGATTATTTTTTAATATACCATCATGACCATGAATGGTATATGGATCTAATGCAACATCTGTAATTATTCCAATATCTGGAATTTCTGATTTTACAATATTAATTGCAGTACAGATCAAGTTGTTAGGATTATATGCTTCACGAGCATCTTCTGATTTCAATTTTTCATTAACTACAGGAAAAATTGCAACAGCTTTAATACCTAAATCTTTGATTTCTTTTATTATTCCTACCATTTTATGGATAGGATAACGTTTTATATCAGGTAAATCAGGGATTGGCATCACTATGCTATCATCTTCATGAACAAACATAGGAAAAATAAGATCATTAGTAGATAAGCTAGTTTCTGCTACTAAATCAATTAACCACCTACTTGAACGCTTACGTCTCAATCTTGTAGTTGGGAAATGAAACATCATTAATGATAGTGACAATAATATTTATTATATTCTTTGTATAAGAAATAATCCACTTTTTTATTTTAAAGTCTCTGGGTGTTAAAAATTTTTAGTCTATTTTATTCATAAAAATATTGCATGATAAAAAAACTTTTTGTATTATGTAATTTTATATAAGGAATATTTATGCATACAAGAGATCTAGAATATAGAAAGAAAGCAATTGAAGATGTTGTTCAAATTTTACATAAGAATTTTATTTCAAGAAAAGTTGAAATTCAGCAAAAAATAGAAAAGGTTGAACTTTCAGTATTAAGGGGAAAAGAAGTAAAATCAATTAAAGTAATTAATCAGTCTGCAGAATTACTCAAAACTAAAGATGTACAAATAGAAAAATTTACAGAAGAGAATAGAGAGATTAAAGAGCGTAATGCTGAGTGCATGAAAAAAATTAATGATCTTGAAACTAATTTAGAAGCTAAATTCGAAAATAAAATGGCTGAAATGATGAGTATGATAAGAGGTAAGCAAACTAGTAACCAAGAGGCAGATGAGCCTGGGCCGAGTAGCAAGCTAGATGGAGCATCAGTTTCTAACTTCCAGGCACTGAGTAGATGATGTGGCAGGAGGAAGTAATAAACTTCTTGCATATAGTTGCGTAAGAGATCTAATTTATTCTTGAAACTGCTAACTTTAGAAATCTGCTTAAAATTAGCAATTCAGTTTTTACTTCTTTTTAGAATTGGTTTTGATATTCATTCAATTTATGATAGAATCCACTTATGACTGATTGATATACCTCCTTCTTGAAATATATGGCGGAATTTATTACTTCACTTGAACTTTTCCAACACCAATCCTGAAACTCAGGACTATCAGTATAATGAATGTTGATATCTTTATCCGTGCCAAGAAACCTCATTAAAAACCACTTTTGTTTTTGACCGCCGTATTTTTCATTCCAGTGACTTGGTATTATATTTTTTGGAAGATTGTAATAAATCCAATCTTCATATTCATCTATTATTTCTACTGTGCTAATGCCTGTTTCCTCCATTAATTCACGTAGTGCCGCTTGCTTAAAATTCTCACCTTCATCAACTCCGCCTTGAGGCATTTGCCAAGAATCATCTTGATTATTATCATAGCGTTTTCCAGTAAATATGTGCCCATGCTTATTAAAAAGCATTATGCCAACACATGGTCTATATTTTAATTCTTCTGACATTCTTCTATTTTATTCAATATAAGATCCGCAACTTCTTTAATAGTTAATTCTGAATTATCGATTTCAAAAGCACCATCTGGTACAAATAATTTCTTTTCTTTTATTCTCTTAAGAGCAAATACAGGATCAGTTATTTTTCTATTAAGGTATCTTTCCTTTGATTGTATACGTCTAATAAGTTCATCATTTTTACAATGTAACACTACAGGAAGAATATATGTATTTATTTTTTTACTTAATTCTACAACTGAATTATATACTTGCGTATCATAGATATCTCCATTTAATAACTCATTTGTAAATATATAATTCTTTGATTGAGTAGGATACTTTGCTATGACATCTAGCATTACTTTTCTAACTTCTAATATTCTAGACCATACTTCATCTGGTACTTCAGAGTTGCTAAATTCAGTAATACTAAATATAATATTATTAAATATTGCACTGCTTAAGATTACTGCACCGACTCTCTTACTTAATTCTACTGCTGTGGAAAGTTTCCCACTTCCTGGAAATCCTATTAAGTAAATAAAAAAACCACTTTCTTTAACTGAAATAGTACTCATATACTTTGCAAAAATAATATAGTATACTTTTTTGTAATAAAAAACACATTTAATGTATAAAAATACATAAAAATATCTATTATATATAGTATACAGCGTAAATAATCAATTCAATGAGAAAAATAAAACATTTATGTGAAGAATTAATCTCTATTCTTGAAAATAACGATATAAAAAATAATATATGTGATTTGCTAGTAGAATATCAACCTATTAGAGTAACAAAGTATGAAATTGAGCGCTGTCTATATACTCTTCAAAATATTGATAAAATCAAGGAATATTTAACACAAGTGATAGATAAAAGAGTTTGCTCTTTCTTGCCTTCAAATTTGCCTCTCTATTCTCTTCTGTTATTTGTAATCATGCCTGGCTTTATAACGCAAAGAGTAGTTGTTCGTCCTAATACGGAATTGGTAAAACAAGGGGTAATAGAAACACTATGTAAAATTCTAGAATTCAAGGAACTCTTTCCAAACATAGAGATATTTAAGGGAACAAGGGAGTGTTTTGTAGAATACTACATTAAAGACGCAGATCTAATTATTTTTACAGGACGGAATGAAACAAAAAATAAAGTAAGAGAATTCATGAAGCCAGAATCCTACATGATTAATAATGGTTCTGGTCATAATCCGATTATAGTGGCAGAAGGTGCTGATATTAACTTAGCTGCAAAGGACATTACATATGTGAAATTTTTTAATGCTGGTCAAGATTGTGCAGGACCTGATGCAGTTTTTGTACATGAAAACATAGCAAAAGAATTTATAAAAAAATTAAAGGAAAAAATTTCTAATTTAAAAATTGGAGATCATTCTGATCCAGAAGTAATAGTTGGGAAAATACATAGAACATCAGAATTAGAAAAATTTCAAAAAATCTTTCATGATAACAGAAAAAAAATACTTATAGGTGGAAAGATTGATCTAGAAAAAAAAGTTGTAGAGCCTACACTTATAGTTTCAAAGATTGAATATAGTAAATTAAATTATAAAGAAATATTTGGACCTATTTTATTTATTTATACATATCAACATGACGGTCAACTGCCGCTTTATTTTAAAGATAAAGATGGAAAATATGTTCAGAATAAAATGTATGTTTCTTTTTATGGGAAGAGTGAGTACCTTAAATTTAAAAACGATAGCAAATTCATTCAAGAAAAAGGATCTTCTAAAGGTGGAGTTGGGATCTCTTTAGAAACAATTATTCATAACATTGAAAATGGTACTGTAGCTTATGGAGGACACAGCAATGGTGCATCTTCAATCTTGTATAAGGATATAGATGAAAAATTTTATAGTAAAGCTACTCCTATTTTGATAAATAAAATAATACATGATTATTTTGTCAATAATCAAAAGTTAAATGAGAGCCTCAATAGTGGAAGAAAATTAAGAAAAAAAATAAGGCGAAATTTTACAAAGAAAGTATACAGAACTTTTAAAGATAACTTGGAGTTCGCATTTATATTCGGTAGCGTTGCAAAAAAGACATTTCGATTTAACAGTAGCGATGTAGATACTTTTATATGTTTAAATAGTAAAGATGAAAAAAGCTTTCGAGATTTTAAAAGCTGGAGTATTAAACTACAATGCAAAGTTAACTTAAAACCTGATCTTGATTATCCAGCTGAAATAACTACATCTGACATGTTATTTTCATGGATTTATCAATTAAATCTTGAATTAGGATTTTCTAATTCTCGCTATTGGATAGATGATAATAAGCTAGATTGTTCATTCACTGAAACATTTAAATGTGATGATAGTGAAACATACGATGCAGTTTTCCTTTTATCTGTGATAGCATCACCTTATAAGTTTGCTTTACTTGTATCAAATTCAAAAGCATTAAAGAGCATTGAATTAGCAGCAGAAAAGATAATAAATAAAATAATTGAAAAAATATTAATAAATATTGTAATGTTAAAAGATATTCCTGAGCACTTAGAGAAGATGTTTCCTAAACATAGTGGTATGGCGATTGAGCACAAGTTAAAAGAAGGAGATTATGATAATAATGAAGTACTACGTACACTAATAAAATGGCCAGAGCCAGATAAAACAAAGGGTTCTGAAGTAAGAGGTGACGAATCATGTATGAATGATCAGAAAATACCGCACTCAAAAATAGAGGAATGTACATTGGAAAGTATATGTCTTAAATCTATGACAATATAGACAACTTTAAAGTGCTTTGATGTAAAGTAAGCATAGGTAAAAAAACCTAATGGATTCTTTTTGTTCTTATGGTACTATAAATTGTGGTTATAAAATCAAATTTAATTATGAATAAACAAGGGTATGAAATTATAGATCATGAATATGATGTAGTAGTAGTTGGAGCTGGAGGAGCAGGGCTGCGTGCCACTCTCGGCATGACAACAGCTGGATTTTCTGTTGCGTGTATATCTAAAGTTTTTCCCACTCGCAGCCATACAGTTGCAGCACAAGGGGGGATTAGTGCAGCACTTAGTAATGTTGCTGAAGACGATTGGCGCTGGCATGCATATGATACCATCAAAGGATCAGATTGGCTCGGAGATCAAGACGCAATAGAGTATATGTGCAAAAATGCTTCAGAAGCTGTTATTGAGCTTGAAAATTTCGGTGTACCTTTTTCTCGTACAGAGGATGGAAAAATATATCAGCGCCCTTTTGGTGGCATGACAACTAATTTTGGCAAGGGAGAGCAGGCTGAGCGTACTTGTGCAGCAGCTGATAAAACTGGGCATGCAATTCTTCATACTTTATATCAACAATGCCTAAAATTTAATGCAGAATTCTTTGTCGAGTATTTTGTAATTGATTTAATTATGGATGATAAAACTGGAGCATGTTGTGGAGTAATTGCTTGGTCGCTGTGTGATGGCACATTGCATAGATTTCGTGCACATTTTGTTATGCTTGCAACAGGAGGATATGGGCGCGTTTATTTTTCTGCAACAAGTGCACATACTTGCACTGGTGACGGTAATGGAATGATAGTTAGAGCTGGTTTACCACTAGAGGATATGGAATTTGTGCAATTTCATCCAACTGGGATATATGGTTCAGGATGTTTGATGACTGAAGGGTGCCGTGGTGAAGGTGGTTATTTGGTGAACTCTAATGGCGAAAAATTTATGGAGCGCTATGCACCAAAAGCAAAGGATCTTGCCTCTCGAGATGTAGTAAGTCGTGCTGTAACAATCGAAATTAGAGAGGGTAGAGGTGTAGGCCCTAAAAAAGATCACGTGTACCTCACTATAGCTCACCTTGATCCAGAAGTAATAAAACTTAGGTTACCAGGTATTAGCGAAACTGCAAAAACTTTTGCTGGTGTTGATGTTACTAAAGATCCAATTCCTGTTGTTCCAACTGTTCATTATAATATGGGTGGTATTCCTACTAATTATCATGGTGAGGTTATTACTATCAAAAAAAATAAGGAGAAGGTAGTGGAAGGGTTATTTGCAATTGGTGAAGCTGCGTGTGTTTCTGTACATGGTGCAAACAGACTTGGTTCTAATTCGCTTCTTGATTTAGTAGTATTTGGTAGAGCTGCGGCACTAAAGGTAAAGGAAATATTAAAATCTGGTACACCACATAAAAAGTTAAGTTCAGATTGTACGGATTGGATAATAGATAGATTTGATAAAATGAGATTTGCATCCGGTAAACTTAGAACGTCAGAAATACGAAATAGAATGCAGAATACTATGCAAAAGTATGCATCAGTGTTTCGTATATCTGAGTCTCTAGAGGAAGGTAAGAAAGCTATAAAAGAAGTAGCAAAAACAATGTCTGACATTTCAATTGAAGATCGTAGTATGGTGTGGAACAGCGATCTAGTTGAAGCACTAGAGCTTGCAAATATGATGCCTCAAGCCATAATTACTATGGAATGTGCAGCTAATCGAAAAGAAAGTAGAGGTGCTCATGCACGTGAAGACTTTCCTGAGCGTGATGACATAAATTGGATGAAACACACTATAGCTTGGCTTGATGATAAATATAATGTGAAAATTGATTATAAGAAAGTTTCTGAAAAAACTCTTAGTAGCGATATAGATTTTATAGCACCAGAAAAGAGAGTGTATTAAAATTTTTTGATAGTTATCTTATTAAGGAAGAAATTGGTTTTATGTTGAGACTGTTATGAATTAAAGCCATAAGAGAATGGTTACATATTTCAATATAAACTTAAAAAATATATGATAATATTATCATTATATTATCTAGTCATGATATAAAATTGAGTCAATTCACTGTATGGCAATCAATAGAAATTTTAACAAATGCAGTACTTAATTTACAGAAAGGAACAAAACTACTAGAAAATGCAATATCACAACACAAATTAAGTATAGAGAAAGGTAATTCATTACAAAATGGAATGTATGAAGCATCTTTAGTAATAAAAAATCTAGTTGCAGGTAATGATCATACTATTAGTATCCCTGCCTTTTCCAAAATAGGCTATTCTATATCTAATGATGATGAACTCATTATACATAACCATATTACAAAAGAGGAAGTAAAAATTCCTAAAGAATTTCACTATCTTAAGGTTATAGGTTTTGATAATAACATTTATAAATTATCTTTCTGTAATCTATATGGTAATGAATTTTTTACATATAAAAAATATGATGCAAAATATTCCGATCTTTCAGATGAATATAAATTCATAAATTTACACTCTGTAAGACAATTAGAGAATCTTAAACTGAGTGACTATTGTAGTTATGAGCCATCATTTGTAATAAATAAAGGTTACACAGATTCTAACCTGTACTCTGCTGAGTTATTTAGACTTACCGAGCGAAAAAAGTTGGTACATTAGCAAATGAATTTGGTTATTTTAACAAAAAAAATGAATTTTGTTATTATAATAATAATGAAAATATGGAGCCTATATGTGGCACAACAAATGATATGAATATTGAGGCTTTTGAAAAAATAAATATTGAAAATTATAACTTGCAGCTTACTATGCATAATCAAAACATAGAAATTCACCCAATTTAAAGTTTCTGAGAATTAATCCTGTAAGTAATTGTCAGATGAGCAATATGCACCTCTAATTAGTATTCTTAATTTATACTACTCCATTTTTAATGGAGTAGCATATTTACCTCTCTATTACGATTTTTAACTTTTTCCCTTATCTTGCGAATTATTTCTATCAATAGATACACCTTTTAATTCAGTACCTATATTTTCATGCACTTTATTTTTGCTTGAACCTTCTTTAGGATTTGGTTTCTTAAGGCTTGACTGGAATAAGTTTTGCAAACTTTTAGTATCTAGATGCTTAGTAATTTTAGTCATTATATGACTAAATACTCCTTTATATAATTCAGTTTTATTTTGATCATCATCTCCAGGAGCAATAGATAAATTTGTCTCATTTAATAGTCTAATTACTGATTTACGTTGTTCTATTGCATCTATTAATAACTTTTTTATTTCTGGTTTATTAGCACAATCTAATGGAGTTTTTCCATCTTTATTTTTAGATTCAAGAGGAACTCCATTTTTTATTAGAAGTTCTATATTTTCTCCTTTATCTGCTTCATGCAACAAATTAACAGCTAAATGTAAAGGAGTATTTCCATTCTTATCAACAGCACGAATATCAGCTCCTGCTTCTATTAAATCCTGTATTACATCTTGCTTGTATCCACACGCAGAATGTAAAAGAGTGTGTGGGATTTTAGCTCCAGCACGTATTAGTAGATTTTTTGCTTTTATTGCTTGTTTACCTATTTTTTCATCATTATGTAAATATCCACGAAAAATTCTATTAAAAACTGCTTCTAAAGGTGTCTTACGATGAGCAACCTGATTTGGGTCTGCTCCGAGTCTCAATAGCATAGCTGCAAGTTCTAAATTTTCATTAGATATTGGATGGCGTAGTAATGTGCCACTTTTTGAAACGTCCAAAGCTATATATAGTATGCTGTAACCATTATAAAAACCTTTGTCAATCTTAAAGTCAATGTTAGCACCTTGCTTAATAAGAGAGCGCGTTTTTTTTCTAGATCTTGTAATGAAATTAGTCTATATAGATAGTCACCTATTAAATTGGATAACTTATGATTTAATTCGTTTTGTTTTTTTTTCAATATTTGGCATTTTTGTTACCTTAATTTTATTAATATAGATATATTATATATTAAGTTATAAATAAAATCAACTTCAAAGCACAATATGAAAGTACTACTCTGTGTAGACTCCAAAATACCGAAAGATGGTATTGATAGGGCAAGTTGCAGTAAGTTTCATGTATAAATGCAAGTGTCATTAAAGATAAAAGTAAAAAATCTATTAACAAAAATAAAATATTTCTGATATGAACTTGTAATTGGTCAATTACTTACTTATATAGTATACATCAATAAATTTTAAAAAGTTTGTAAGGGGTATTTTATGAGCGGTCCAGTAATAGGTATAGATCTTGGAACAACAAATTCTTGTGTTGCGGTAATGAAAGGTAAAGATGCTGAAGTAATACCAAATCAAGAGGGTGCAAGAACTACTCCGTCTGTAGTAGCATTTACATCATCAGGGGCAAAATTAGTTGGTGCTGCAGCAAAGAGACAAGCAACCACGAATGCATTTAACACATTTTTTGCTACTAAGAGGCTGATAGGTCGTCAATATAGTGATCACGAGATAAAGAGTCTAGTAGTGCCTTATAAAATATTTTCAGCAAAAAATGGTGATGCATGGGTTAAAACAAGTGATAATAAAGAGTATTCTCCTAGCCAGATTGGTGCATTTGTATTACAAAAGTTGAAAGAAGAAGCAGAGGCGTACCTTGGACAAGAAGTAAAGGATGCTGTGATCACAGTGCCTGCATATTTCAATGATTCTCAGCGTCAAGCTACAAAAGATGCAGGAAAAATTGCTGGACTTAATGTACTTAGAATAATAAATGAACCAACTGCTGCTGCACTTGCTTATGGCCTTGATAAGAAACATGAACACAAAATAGTAGTGTATGATCTTGGTGGTGGTACATTTGATGTTTCGATACTTGAGATAAGTGAAGGTGTTTTTGAAGTCAAAGCTACAAATGGTGACACTCATCTTGGTGGTGAAGATTTTGATAATGCAGTAGTGAAGTACTTGCTTGATGAGTTTAAAAAAAGTAATGGAATTGACTTAAATAATGACATGATGGCTATGCAGCGTATTAAGGAAGCAGCTGAAAAAGCAAAAATTGAATTATCAAGCACTATGGAAACAGAAATAAATTTGCCTTACCTTACAGCTGATGCGACTGGTCCAAAGCATTTTAGCTTAAAATTCACAAGAGCAAAACTTGAAAGTTTGGTTGTTGATTTAATTGAAAGAACTTTAGTGCCTTGTAAAAAAGCACTAGGTGATATTGAGTTATCTCCTTCTCAGATTGATGAAGTAGTTCTTGTTGGTGGTATGACAAGAATGCCAAAAGTAGTAGAAAAAGTTAAAGAATTCTTCGGTAAAGATCCACATAGAGGAGTTAACCCTGATGAAGTTGTAGCTATTGGGGCTGCAATACAAGCTGGTGTACTGCAGGGTGATGTAAGGGATGTACTTTTACTTGATGTAACTCCACTTTCTCTTGGAATTGAAACTTTGGGAGGTGTATTTACCCCGCTTATTGAGCGTAACACTACAATCCCAACCAAGAAGTCTCAAGTATTTTCAACTGCTGAAGACAATCAAACTGCTGTTACGATTAAAGTATATCAAGGTGAAAGGAAGATGGCAGTTAACAATAAGCTACTTGGTCAATTTAACCTAGAGGGTATTCCATCAGCTCACCGAGGAACGCCTCAGATTGAAGTAACGTTTGATATAGATGCAAATGGAATAGTAAATGTTTCTGCAAAAGATAAGGCTACTAATAAAGAACAAAAAATACGCATTCAATCTTCTGGTGGGTTGTCTGAGGCTGAAATAAAACGTATGGCTGAAGAAGGTGAAAAATATGCACAAGAGGATGAAAAACGTGCAGAATTTGTTAAGGCAAAAAATGATGCAGATAGCTTAATTTATTCTACAGAAAAATCTTTGAAGGAATATGGTGATAAAGTTTCACAAGAAGAAAGATCTGCCGTTGAAAATGCAGTTAATGGATTAAAAGAGGCTATAAAGGCTGATGATATAAATAATACGAAAGTAATTCGAGAAAAGATAGATTCCTTATCTCAAGTATCTATGAAACTTGGAGAGGCTATGTACAAGTCTCAGCAACAAAGTGATAATAGTGACTCTTCTTCTAATTCATCAACAAGTGGTAATGAGGAAGAAAAAGTAGTGGATTCTGACTATCAAGATATTAATGATGGTAAAGAAAATAAATAGATTTTTATAGGTTATTAAGATATGAATATACACATTTCTACAGTTTCTTCTAGCTTAGAAACAGTTATAGTTGTTGGGCTATTTGAAGGTTTTCAAGACATAAGCTCTGCTTATATTATAAAAGAAAAGCAAGTTATTGATTATATTAAAAATTTAAGTAGCTTTAATTGCACTTTCGGTGAGTTTTTTACTGTTGGTTCAATTGTAGAACGATATGTTGTTGTTGTAGGTCTAGGCAAAAAAGATGAGTGGAATCAAAACAGAGCATTAGATATTGGTGGTAAGGTATATACAGAATTAAATAAGCTCAAGCTTAAGCAAGCATCAGTTTTGATTGATGGTAATGTAGAATCTGCTTTAAATGTTGCATATGGTATGTTTCTACGAAGTTTTAAGTTTAATAAATATCAAACTAAGAAAGAAGAGTTACAAGAGATAGAAAAGATTGAGGTGCTTGTAAAAGATGAAAATTTGGATAGTGCCAAGAAGTCATTTGAGCGGTTAATGAATGAGGGTGCAGGAATATTTTTTAC
>NZ_JAZHPY010000026.1:0-12168 GCF_036711655.1 Wolbachia endosymbiont of Pentidionis agamae
AGATAATTAAGAAGAAATTAAAAAAAACTTCTAAAAAAGATGAAAAAATTATATTTAATTAAACACCTTTTAAACTTGCTCTATAAATTCAAAGAAATAAGTTTTAGTGTAATATATTTCCTACAATGTACTAGTTTTTACTTAGTATAGCATTGTCATGAATTGTGTTACACTAACAAATAATAAGCTTTTCATAAATTAAATATATAGTCTTTCCTAAAAAGGCTTCATAACGGAAAGGAAGGGATTTGAACCCTTGATATATCTCTATATGCACGCTTTCCAAGCGTGTGCTTTAGACCTCTCAGCCACCTTTCCTATAATTAAATATAAATAAATGTTTTAAAATGAAAAGTATAAATCTTTTTTTAAACTAATACTATTTGACAAGTAGGATTAGTTTATTTCATTTATTAAATAGACTTAATTGTAATTATTAACTAAATCAACTAATTCATAAACATTTTCAAGTGGAGTATCTGGTATAATTCCATGGCCTAAATTAAATATAAATGGAGTACCTTTAAAAAAATCTAATATCTTCTTAGAATCTTTCAATGCTTTATTTTTATCATAAGCAAGCAAATAAGGATCAAGATTACCTTGTATAGGAATGGTAATGTTGTCTTTTATCCATTCTAAAGGAACACTATAATCTATGCTTACAGCAGAAATATTAGTTTTAGAGCAATATTCTTTATAGAGCACTCCAGATGATTTTGGAAAGCCTATTATAGGAAAATTCGGAAAATTTTTGTGTATAGTAGACACAATTTTTTTCGTTGGTTCTATAACATATTTATTAAATAGGAAGTCAGAAAGAACACCAGAATGACTATCAAAAATTTGGATTAAATCAATGCCATACTCTATTTGTTTAGTTAAGTATAGTATAGTAGCTTCAGTAATAATATCTATAATTTTGTCTAGAGTAGAAGGATCAGAATAACACATTTTTTTTATTCTAGAAAATTTTGTGCTAGTAGCCCCTTCTATCATATAAGAAGCTACTGTCCATGGTCCACCTGCAAATCCTATTAAAGATTTTTCATAATGTAATTGTTCTCTTATTTTTTTTATAGATAGAAATATAGGCATTAGTTTAGTTGAAATGATATTAAGATCTTCCAATTCTTTATAACTAGAAATTGGAGTAATTTTAGGACCAACACCATGCAGAAAACTGACATTACATCCTAAAGCATCTGGTACAACTAATATGTCAGAAAATATTATGGCTGCATCTATATTAAATCTTTTAATAGGTTGTAACGTAAGTTCAATTACAGATTCCTGATTATAACATAAACTCATAAAACTGTCTGATTTTCTTTTTACACTATGGTATTCTGGGAGATATCTTCCAGCTTGACGCATTAACCATATTGGTACTTTTTTTGTCTTCAGTTTATTTATTGTTCTGACTAGATTTTGTGTGCTTTCATTACTCATATAAACATTTTTATATATAAAATATACTTATGATTATAAGCATAACACTAACTGTTCATTAGTCTATTTCTATAAAATAGATATTGTTGATAAATATGTGAATAATTTGACTATATATCTGATTATCAAGGATATTATATGTGTATAAATAAGAAAATTGTTGTCTTAGTAAATCTGTTTTAAATAGTTTATCGTTGCCAAATTGCTGTGCATAAGTAACTTGATATGTGTTAATAGTTTGTTAGTATTTGTATATAAACATTTTACTCACATGTTAGTACAATGTTATTTACATACTTATCAATTTAATTTGTAAATTGTGAAATATTTTATAATAGATAATTATTAGGATTTTACTTGGATAAAAATGAAAAATCATTATCTGTAATAGAAAAGATAATTTATAGTATAGTATCATTTTTTTTAAAGAAGAGTCACGCTATAAAGAATAATATAACGAGAGCCTTGGTGAATGATAGTACATTTTTCTTTGATAATAATATTTTTGATGCCTTGCAAAAGTTTCATGACTGCAGTGTGAAAGATATCATGAATCAACGTACAGAGATATGCGCAGTTAGTATTAACTCATGCAGGAGTAGTATATTAGAAAAAATAAAGAATAATAGTTATACAAAAATATTAATATACAGAAATGGTCTTGACAATATTATAGGGTTTTTCTACGTTAAAGATTTTATTTTAAAGAATGAATTGGATTTAAAAAGTATTATGAGAGATGTGATTTTTGTTCCTCAATCAATGAAAGTTACAAATCTTCTTTTGCAAATGAAATCAACAAAATCGCGTATAGCAATTGTACTTGACGAATATGGAGGTACTGACGGGTTGATTTCATTATCTGACCTTGTACAAGGAATTATTTATAACATAACTAACGTAGATAAATTACATATAGAGAATACTTTTATTGAAGTATCTAAAAATAAATTTGAAATATCAGCAAGAACTTTAATAAAAGAATTAGAAAATATGTTAAAAGTAAAGCTATGTAAAGTTGAAGAGGATTACGTAACAGTTGGAGGTTTAGTCTATTCTATTATTAATAGAATACCATTAATAAATGAAATAATTGAGTATAAATATGGTATAAAATTTATTG
Source organism: Wolbachia endosymbiont of Pentidionis agamae (assembly GCF_036711655.1). NCBI lineage: Bacteria > Pseudomonadati > Pseudomonadota > Alphaproteobacteria > Rickettsiales > Anaplasmataceae > Wolbachia > Wolbachia endosymbiont of Pentidionis agamae. Next base: position 2,576 of record NZ_JAZHPY010000026.1, read on the forward strand.
TAAAAGATGTTGATGAACGTTGTATATACAAAATAATAGTAGACTTGAGTGAATATAAAATAAATAGTTAGCTTTTTACCAAGGAATGATTACATAAATTTAGATTGTAACATTTATTAATCTTTACTGCTTTTTTGACTTTTTTATTGCTATATGAAGCACCTATGTTGTTTTAGCATACCAATTTAATATCTGCACAATAATGTATCATTAAACGATCTATACTCGATTTTTTTATTAACATTTCTTTACCTTCACCTATGATTACTTTTATTTTAGCTTCTTTATTAAAAAGTGAAGTACTTATAGATTGTTATATACAGTTTCTATTGTTTTTTAATTTCTAAAACTCAATAAAGCAACCTAAAAAATAAATAAATTTATAGAAATCAGCATTTCTAAATATAAAATCATTAGTTATATAAAAAAACTTAATTAGCTATATAACAAAGCCATTACGAATTTGAAATAGACCTGTTGACTTATGTATCACTATATGTTAAAATTAAGTGGGTCTATTCTATACGTAAAAAGTGAAGTTAAATTTCCCGAGCGATAATCTCTAGTCTAGGGAATTACCTCTGTTAGTTGAATAGCAATTAATATGTGATGCCCACCTTAACTTACAGGTCTCAGGAATCTACTAGGACTGACGATAGTTATGGATCCATATTCTATAGTTAGGTTGAAGATGTTTCATCGTGTGTTCAATAAACAAGATTTTATTTCTTGTGCTGCATATGAAATATTTCAAGTAGTAATTGACGTTGAAAGTTACCCTGAGTTCATTCCGTGGTGTAAAGCAATATACGTAGAAAAAAAATGTGAAAGTTTTATGGTTGTAGATCTATTAGCAAAATTTTATGGACTTGAAGACCAATACACTTCATTAATAAATTTTTCTTCACCAACTCAGGAAAAAAATGGATGGATAAAAATAGTTTCATCAAATGGAGTATTTAAACATATGTATAATAAATGGGAATTTATTTCATTAGATAAAAATAGTACAGTAGTAAAATTTTATATAGAATTTGAGTTTCATTCCCGCTTATTTTATGTAATGTTTAATTCTGTATTTAAATATGTAGAAAAAAAGATTATTACTGCATTTAAAAATAGAGCTAGAGAGTTAAAGTTATCTTGACGTAGTATCAATTATAGACACATAATTAGTTGAATATATTAAAATTTATAGTTGTGTTTTGCAGGTTGCTGTTTTTACTTGTATTTACTTTAATAAGCGCTGCCTCTTATTCTAATCAACAACATTTAAACAATGAACAAGAGTTCCTTATCTCTTTATTACAAGATGATAAATTTATAGGTAATATAAATGCACCTATAATTATGGTAGAATATGCTTCTTTATCTTGTTATCACTGCTCTCTTTTTCATAAAAATGTTTTTCCTAAACTAAAGGAATTATACATAGATACAGGAAAAATGTTATATATATTTCGTCATTTTCCTTTAGATTATTTGGCGCTTAAAGCAGCAATGTTGAGTCATTGCTATGAAAAACAAGAAGATTATTTTGCTTTTAATAAAGCTGTATTTTATTCAATAGATCTTTGGAACTACAATGCAAGTGATCTTACTATATTAGAAAATATTACTAAAGTTAGTAATATGAGTAAGTTAACATTTAACCAATGCATTGATAATGAGAAAAATATGAATAAAATAATTGAAATAAAATCAATTGCTATAGAAAAACTTAGTGTATCAGCTACTCCAGTATTTTTCATAAAACATAACACTAAGCAAGGACATAATAAAGATAAAAATATAAAACATGAAGGATACCATAAGATAGAATACTTCATAAAAATAATAGATAACTTATATAAAAAAGCTACAATTAAATAATCCTTAAATGTAGCTTCAATTATAATCAGCTTTTTTTATTATCAAATTGATTTTTCATTATTACTTGTTGCTTTTTACGTTCAAATTCTCTTTTTTTGTTATGCCAAGTATAATAATACATAGCAATCTTATTTTCAATAAGTATTATTGTGCCATCAAAGAATTGGACCATATCCATAGATTTCTTCTGAGCCTCAAAAAGACGCTCTTTATATTTTTCACGATAAGCAGGATCAGTTAATAATGCATCCCCTGAATCCTTAGTTCTCTTGGAAACTTTACTATCTACAACTTCACCACCAATATAAGACATAACACCCTCCAATGTTAATTAGGAAAATACTGTATAAATAATACACACTGATTTTCAATTTTTAATTAATTAACTAGTATAATAATAAATATTAAATATATAGCAAACTTTGTTTATAAAATCTATAAAAAAAATTTAGACTCTAGAGATAAAAAAATATAAATTCAATTTCCTTAAATTTCTATATACTCATAAAACTAATATAAATATATTACATTGTATAGAGACATTAATAAACAATTCTTTTATATAAGGAATTTATTTACAAAAGAACATGCAAGTATAGAAGAAAAGTATTTTTTTCAGGAAAAACAGCATATACAAATTAAACCTGAAGAAGGGAAATTATTAAAAATGTTAATTATAATGAATAAAATTACAAATATCGTAGAAATTGGTACGTTATATGGATATTCATCAATCTGGATGGCTGAAGCTATGCAAAAAGATGGGCATATATATACGATAGAAAATTGCCATGAACATTTTGAAATAGCACAAAAGAATTTTACTAATTTCAACTTAGATAATAGAATCACTTTAATAAAAGGTAATGCATTAGAAAAATTGAATGAATTATCAAAAAATGCGCCATTTGATATGGTGTTTATTGATGCAGATAAAGAAAATTATCCTAATTATCTTGACTGGGGGGAGCAATTCATAAAAAAAGGCGGATTGATTGTTGCACATAATACTTTACTATTTGATACAGTATTTTTGGAATATCCTCCAAAAGGAGTATCAAAGCGATCTTGGAATGCTATGAGAAATTTTAATAATAGATTATCAAATCAAGAAAAATTTTGTTCTTTGCTAGTTCCAACCGAAGAAGGAATAACTATTTCTTTAAAGATTGTCTAAAAATGTTTTAATAATTTTGTTTGATAGGTAGAAAAAAATCTATAAAATTTAAAAGAGAATATGCAGGCAAAAAGTCTGTAAATCTGGTCAGGTCAGAAATGAAGCAGCCATATCAGAATATTTTGGGTTGTATATTCTCTCTATTTTCTATTTCTTTTTTTTGTGAATATAGCACTTAAATATAGGCCTGTACATTTTAGAGATTTAGTAGGGCAGGATGTATTAGCGCGTGTCCTCGAAAATGCATTTGGTTCGAATAGAATTCCACAGTCCATTTTACTTTTTGGTAATAGTGGAGTTGGCAAGACTACTACTGCTAGAATAATAGCCTTATGCTTGAATTGCATATTAGGTCCAACTTTTGATCCTTGTGGATCGTGCGAAAATTGTTCTGCAATAAAAGATTCAAGGCATCCTGATGTAATAGAAATCGATGCTGCAAGCCACACTAGTGTAGAGGATATAAAAGCTATTCTAGGAGATTTATGCTATGTGCCAATGAGTTCTAAGTTCAAAGTTTATATAATAGATGAAGTTCAAATGCTATCAAGTAGTGCTTTTAATGCTTTGTTAAAGACTATTGAGGAGCCTCCACCTGCTGTGAAATTTATATTTGCAACAACTGAAATAAAAAAGATACCACAAACAGTAATTGCTCGTTGTTTTAGATTTAATTTGCATAATATACCAATTTCTAAGATAGAAAAGCGTTTAGAGCACATTGCACTTCTTGAAGGTTATAATTTTGAATTCGAAGGGCTAAGATTAATTGCTTCTAATTCAAATAATTCAATGCGTAATGCTTTGTTTTTGATGAATCAAGTCATGTTATACAGTAAAGAAAGTAAAATATCTTATATGAGTGTAACAACTGTACTTGGTTTGACTGGTATGGATTCAATATTTAAATTATTAGGATCAATATTAGATGGTGACCCAAAAAAAACTATATCTATCTTTAATGAAGAAATTAATAAGAATGATCCACTTGAAATTATAAAACACTTATTAAAAACTATCCATCTAGTGTGTCGTTTTATTATTATGAAGAGAATTGATGATATTGTAATTGCTTGTGAAGCAAGCGAGGTTAAAGATCTAAGTAAAAAACAATCTATTGTCTTCTTTATAAGATTATGGGAATTATTACTAAAAGGTATTCAGGATATTAAAAGTTCAGTATGTAGCAAAACAGCTTTAGAGATGTTGCTAATTAAACTTTGTTACCTAACAGATTTACCTTCTCCAGAAGAAGTTATAAAAAAAATACTTGTGAAAGACAAAAAACAGGAAGTGAATTACGATTTTGATAACATTAAAGAGTTATTAAAGCGAGATAATCAAATTTATCTTTACAGTCAGGTATCTAATAATGTAGAATTAATAAAGTGTATGCCTGGAAGTTTGAGATTAAGAGCTATATCTAAGTTAAGTGATGACTTTTCTGAAGGTCTAATTGGTTTTTTAGAAAAGGTGACTGGCCAGTTGTGGGAAGTTACTATTGAGTGTTCTAATCAAGTGATTAGTGACTCTCCTGAAGTAAATAGTATACTTAATGTCTTTAAAGGTGCAAAAGTAATTAATATTCAAAAAAAGGAGTAAGTTGTGGATTTTAATCAAATAATGAAGCAAATGCAAAGTAAAATGGAAGAATTTCAAAGTAAAGAATTTCTTGGTATTTCTGGTGGTGGTCAAGTTTCTGTGTTAGTTGTAGTTGAAAAGATAGGCAGTTATAGAGTAAAAAATATAGATACAAGTAAATTGCCAAATGATGAGGAAGAAGATGTTAGGAATGATTTAATTGTAGCAGCATTTAATTCTGCTATGAAAAAAGCTGAGGAAGAGATGGCTGGCAATATTGCAGGTATGATGTTACCTCCTGGTTTTAAGCTTCCTTTTTAAGAGCTATGCTCTTCCAAATATAATTCTTGCAATTTTACATTTCTCTAGTTAGAATAGGTTTCTTTATATATGAGGATTTTTAAATGGTTTCTCACACCTTGAAGGGTAATTTGTACTCTAAAGCTAATGGTTATAATATAGATGTAGAAATAGGCAAAAAAATAAAAGAGTTGAGGCTTACTCATGGAATGAGTCAAGATGACTTAGGAAAAAAGATAGGTATTACGTTTCAACAAATACAAAAGTATGAAAAAGGTGCTAATCGTATTTTGGTTAGTAGATTGTGCGAGTTAGCAAAAGTACTATCAGTAAGTATCATGTATTTTTTTCCTTCTCAAACTAAGCTAGATAAATCTAGTTCATTGCGTGAAGGTAATGTAAACTTTAATTACGACTATGATAGTCAAGATGCAGAGAGCAAAGAAGTTTTAGTTTTGGTTAGAGAATATAATAAAATTAAGGATAAAGAAGCACGTCGTGCTGTTTATTCACTGATAAAGTATTTATCTGGATTATAATATTTATTCGTTTTTATAATTAATAATTGTGTTTTATGTTGTAGTTACTGCTTGACTTGATTTTATTTTTACTTAGACTAAAAAATAAAGTTTAAAATTTACTTATTTTTAATTATTTTGAGGGCAAATTATGTATTATAAAAAATTTTTTTCTGCTGCTGCTTTAGCGACTTTACTTAGTCTATCACAGTCTGCTTTTTCAGATCCAGTAGGCGTTCTTGATGAAGATGAAGATGCTTACTATGTTCGTCTCCAATACAATGGTGATCTCTTTAACATTATGAATGAAAAAGAAGTTAAAGGTAAAGAAGATGTTTCTGGATTAAACAGTAATCCTGAAAGATCTGCTATTGGTTGGAGTAAGGATGGTGCTGCAGCTGCGGATTATAGACCAAAATATAAAAGTTCTTTACTGAACGGTTCTGTTGCTTTTGGTTATAATTTGGAAGGAATCAGAGTTGAGCTTGAAGGTCTTTATTCACATGTGGATTTAGACACTGCAGGTTATAAAAGTGGAAATGATGATGCACCTGACAATGCAAAGCATTTAGAGCTTGTACGTGATGTTAATGATTCAAAATCTAAAGGTTCTTCACCAGCTTTCTTCGATAGTAGTTCTGCTGGAAAAGTTATTTACGCTAATGGTATTGATAAGCTTGCATTTAAGATGGAAAACAAAGGTTTTACTAATATTGCAGGGATGATTAATGCATATTATGATGTAGATCTTGGTAGTGATACACCTTTAATTCCTTATGTTGGAGGTGGTGTTGGTGTAACGAGAGTGGAGTTTTTAGGTACAAAATCTTTTAAGCCTGCTTACCAAGGAAAAGCTGGTGTTAGCTATGCTTTTGATTCAGGGATAAAGGTTTTTGCTGGTGCTCGTTATTTCGGTATATTTGGTGATGAGTACAAGGAAGTTAAGCCAACCACAGAGTTAAAAAGAAGTGGTGGAAATACTAATTTCGTAGAGTCAACAACTGCAACTGTTAAACACAGTTTTGGTGTTTATGGTTTAGAAGCTGGGGTAATGTTTAGTTTCTAATTTTCTTGTTTGAGGAAGCTAGTTTTGTTCTAGCTTCCTTTTTTTATTTCAGCTCTAATAAATATTAATTAATTTTAATTTAAAAAATCTTTAATTTCCTCTACACTAAGTCCAGTTGTTTTTGCTATAACTTCAATTGGAATTTTTTCCTTAATTAAATTTTTTGCAATTGCAACTTTCTCTTCAATCTTACCTTTTTTATTACCAATTTTAATGCCTTTATCCCTCGCATCATCGAGTTTTTGGGCGAGAATGGCTTTTTCATCACGAATTCGTTTTATTTCTCTTTCATATGTTCTGAGTTCTATTGCTGACCAATTAAATCTATTTAATTCTTCATATTCCTTCTTTATTATAAGGTCACTACCTATAATTTTTTCAAGATCTTTTTCTGTAGTTTCTTCTGCGCATTTAAAAAAATAAACCCATTTCTCAATAATGCCTTCTAGCTGATTTTCTCTGTTTTTTCTGAATTTTGGCAGCTCTATGAAGTAAAACTAAAATCCTTGAGGTCATGTTCATTTGTAATTTTATCAAGCGTTATATGGTCAGATTTATAGGAAGTTTTGTTCGGAAATAAGATGAAATCCGCAATGGCAATGAAAATCACCTCCTTTAAATTATGGTAATTATCTCCCTTACTAGCTTGTTGAGAATAAGCTTTAGCAGCGTAATATTGAGCACGTTTCTCGAACCCTTTAGTCCTTGCAACCTGCATTTTCACTATGATCTGAACTCCATTTTGATCTTTACATAAAACATCAATAATACTCTGTTTTTTTGAAGCAATATCAGGATCTTGAACGGTACTCAAAAACTCCACGTCCATGATTTTATTCTCTTCCGAAAACTCTAAGATATCGTTCAAAAAATGAATTAGAATATCCTTGTTTTTCTCCGTGCCAAAAATCCTCTTGAATGCAACATCGTTCTTCGGATCTAGGAATTTTGTGAGTGTCATAGCTAAAATTTTAATAATATACTACTAAAGATAATTTTTCAATTTTTATTATTTTATACCTTATTATGAAGACGTCCTTTGGTTAAGGACGTCTCTTAGCTATTTTCCTTTTCTATCTTCGTGAAATATTTGTTCTACTTAATTGTTCAGTTTTAGCTTCATAAAGATTATGATTAATTTCTTCAGTAGTCTCTTGACTTGTACTTTTTAATTTTGAGTTACTCTGATTAAGTAGCTCCCTTATTTCATTTCTCACAGAATTTATCATTTCATTTTTCGCAGCATCTATATGCTCATGCATTTTTTGTTCTTGAAAGCCTGGAATTTTACTTTTATTTTTGTCAAACACGGTTTTTTTAAGTTCATCTAAATCTTCATACTTTAGTGGACAGCAAAAATCATCTTCAATATACTTTCTATCTTCCTCTACGTATTCATATTCTTCCTTTGTATTCTGTAACTTTTCTTTTTTGACGGTAAAGGATAACGATAATAAAAACGATCTTTAGAATTATGACTTGTAGAGAATGGTGAAAAACCATCACATTCTATTTCTAGCTTTCGAGTAGTTGTTATGTCTGGAGTAAGGGAAGGATATCTTTGTTTTAGTTCCTTATAAACTTCATTACTAAATCCACCAGTAATTTTTGAAATTAGTTCATCACAATCTTCATTTTTGATATGATCATTATCTTTAGGATCAAGAGATACTAACCTTGATATTAGTTTCACACACTCTTCTTTTTCACACTCTTCTTCTGAGTGAGAAGAAGTAACTGGCATATCTAATGACTTTAGCTTATAATATCCCTTGTCTTTACCATCTTCTTTGTAAATCTTAAAGTTATCAAATAGCTTTTTTGTATTCAATTTTATGGTTTTTTTGTCAGGTGTGGTGAGTTCTATGTCATACCCATATATAAATGGAGTTATATGAGATATAGCACTTTTAATGGGTCTAATTCTTTTTTTAGGGTTACCATGAGTGATAGCAGCTTCAGATATTAAATTTCCTAAATTTTCGTAATTTTTTTCATCATACACATTATATAATTGTAGATCACTATTGTTGCTAAAATGATCAATTATTCTGTCCACAATATCTGTTGCGAGATCGACACGACTTGTAGTATTTTTTTAATTATAGATTTGATCTTTTAAGCTGTACATTATATTACATAATCCTTTGCATAACTCTTCCGTAAAATTGTATTCAGATTTAAACCTGCAATCATCTTTTTCATAACCCATTATATAGTAATTTCCATTAAACAAATTTATAAAAGGCATTAATTTTTCGGTTTTTTTATCATGACGCCTTTTGCTTATGCTATTAATTTTTTCTGCTATTTGCGAAATTATTATTTTTCCTCCAGAATCTCCGATAGGTCCAGCAGCTTTAGCACCTTCAGTACCAACCGCTGCATAAGCAACTCCTTTAGTAATCAATCCTCCAACAGCACTACCTGCTGGTTCCATCAATTCTCTTACTTTTTTTACAGTTTGCCTTTCATTAAACTCTGCTGCTCCAATATGCTCATTATAATATTCATTTAACTTCTCTTTTAATTTTTGCACACAAGAGTCTGCAAAGAGAAAAAGTTTTTGAAATCGTTTATCTTGATCTAACGTATCTGGCATATAAAACCCCCAAAATTATATATAAAAGCCTCATGTTATAAATATGTCACAATTATATTAAAAAATAATTAATACTTGTAGATCTTACATATTCTCAACTAAATCAACCTTTTTCTACCTAGATACTGCTTTTTCTCAAATCTACACTGTACGCCATTCATAAATAAGTTTTTAAATAGGCTTTAGTTATGAATACAGTAGTATTGTCAAAACTTTTACGAATCTGTTGTATATAGATAAAAATGATTAAAGTTAAAACTATAAATGCTGAGTGATATTTGGATTTTATTTATGTTAACTATGCTTGAAACTATATTAGGTATAGATAACCTAATTTTTATTTCGCTTGTAATAGATAAAGTGCAAAGGAATTTGAAAAATAAAATCCGTATTTTAGGCTTAAGTTTAGCTCTTTTTATGAGATTTTTAATACTATTTTGTGTATATTTTATACTGTCTAGCAAAAAGCATATATTT
>NZ_JAZHPY010000027.1:0-11954 GCF_036711655.1 Wolbachia endosymbiont of Pentidionis agamae
TTTATCCATGTTATCAGGTAAACCGTTTATTGAACTTTTTTATCGTACCTTTTCTGATATTGACAAATATATAATAATATTAGTGATGTTGTTAATTGCAGCACTATCTGTAGCACTAGAAGTATTAATGATAACAAAACTTGGATGGACTCCAGGACAGTTGTTATGTGGTATTCGTATAAAAGATACAAATACACTAAAAAATATAACTCTAATGCAAGTAGCGATAAGAAGTACCTTTAAGGCGCTTTTGTTGGTACCTGGGGATATTTCTGAGTGGTTTTTAATTTTACCAATCTTATCTTAATATTTGCAGCACTTGATCAACGCAAGCAGCTTTTCTATGATAAAATTGTAAAAACAGTGGTAATAGATTATAAATCTGAAGAATGTAACTTAAATGTAAAATATGTTGGAATAATCAGGCGTGTTATAGCTGGCATCATTGATTGCTTTATTGTTATTGTGTCTCCTTTAATTTTAATTCTTTTTCCTGTTGTACTTTCTACTATAAAATCACTTATTAAATCACTGCTAATAACATCTAATATTAAATCACTGTTAATCATATATATTTGTTTATTTCTTATGCTATCGATAGTATTTATGGTACTAATGGTAAAAATAGTTGGCGGTACTCCAGGACAATTGTTATGTGGTATTAATATAAAAGATACAAATACACTAAAAAATATTACTCTAGTTCAAGCAACTATTAGATATATTTTGTTTAAAGTTACTAGCTTCACATTGAGTGCTGTATTCATTATGAATACATTTTTTGGTTTTCTTGATCAGTATATTTCTGAATTGTGGCTCGACCCCTTATTACACTTAATCTTTACAGCTATAATAGTGATTTTTATATCTGCAATGTTTGACAGGCGAAAGCAATTTCTTCATGATAAAATTGCAGGAACAGTGGCGATAAATTATAAAGTTTTCAAATAATTTTTCTTGTCTCATCAAAAAACTCTTGACATTACAAATATCTATATTATAAATAAATCAAATTTAGTATTTACATAAATTATTTATAGAAGTTCTATTTTATAGTGTAGGTAAGTTTAGTTAAACTTTAGGAGGATAAAATTGGTATATGTCAACAACAATCAACTAGTAATGTGTCTATAAGAGATAGCGTTGCTCAATTATTACGCATATTAAGACAAGGAAATCTCGGTGACAATATTGAATATGAAAAAGTAAATAAATTGATAACTGATATTATCAGTCAAAGAGGGGTCTGCCGTCATCATTACTTAAACTTGGAAAAGCAGGAAAAGAGTTATATGACAAATGTCGCAAGTTAATTCCACAATTAATTCAACAATTACGTGCATGGAATAAGTTAGATAAGGAAAAAAAGCTAGAAGGAGCTAAGGATGCTTTGGATATAGTAGAAGCTTTAGGTGATGCAATTGATATTTCAGAGATATTTTCGTCATCTACAAAAATTACGCAAGTTACAGGAATGCAAGATACTACAACAAAAATACCACAAACTACACAAAAACAGTATGTTACAACAGAAGCACCACGGTCTACAGAAAAACCACAAGTTATGAATAAAGATGGCGATACAGCTTTACACTTGGCTGTTGTACGAGACGATTTAAATTCAGTAAAGCTACTTATAAAAGGAGTAGCTGATGTTGATGTGAAAAATAAATATGATGCCACTCAATTACATGCTGCTTCTATACGAGGAAATTTAGAAATAGCAAAATTTTTATTTGATCATGGTGCTGATGTTAATGCCCAAGCTGTAAATGGTTTTACGCCTTTAAACTTGGCTACCTTAAATAATCAACTAGCAATGGTAAAATTACTTCTTGATCGTCATGCAGATGTTAATCTTAAAGAATGCGAGAGCTATGAAGAACATAATTTTGGTTACGGTAGGACACCATTAATATCAGCAGTTGTAGGTTGTAATGTAGAGATAGCAAAACTTTTACTTGATAAGTGTGCAGATATTACAATCAAAGCTCGCGGCTTAACTGCCTTGGATTTTGCTAACACTAACAAAGATAAATGTCCAGAAATGTTAACTTTATTGAGTGATAGCAGAAATCATTGTACGTCCACCATGTCAACAAGCAGTGCATCAAGAATGTCTTCTTTTCTCAGTAGTTTATTGAATTGGATAAAGGATTTACCTCAAAATGCTATTTCTTTACTCGGTTCTCAGAAATGCAGTCATATCCATAATACCTTATCAAATAACTCGTGGAATAGTGTTGCTAAAGGCTTAATTGCAGAAACTCCATATTTACTGACAGAGCATGATAGCACTACTGTTACTGCTGTACCAGAAATAAATACTACTGTAGTCAACAACACAGTAACATTAGGTATTCTAGTTGCTGGTTTATTGAATAAAACACAATGCAAGCAACCAATTCATAAAAATCTTTTGTCACCAAAAGAGCAGTCGATGAGGTTAAATAATATAGATGAAGGCAGAATTAAAAGATCTATACAATATGGTAAAGGAAAATTCGAAAATCCTAATACTGATATGAATGAAGCAAAAGTTTTCTGTGGCATAACGAAACGAAAGAAAACTCTACTATGATAATAAATATACCGATTTTACCTATTCTAAGAAAGTTTATATGTTAAAGTTGTGGCATGTTTTATCTATCTTATCAGCTAAGTTGTTCTATGGTATTACAAGTTAAATTTATAGGTAGTATCTGTTAAGTTTGTAGAAGGGTTTGATGTATTTCTTCTTACTGTATAGTAAAATTATATTAGACCTCTTGTATAACTCATATCCAGATTGTAAATTCTTGCAATAAATTGAACCTAAAACCAAGAAGCTTTCGCATATTTTGATAGCAATCTGCTATCAGCAGACCTATCACATTCTTAACTACAACTCTTTGACTTACAGGCACTTTGCTTTTGTTTCTTTGCGTGAGGTACATTCTTTGTTTTTCTGTACGGCAATTATGTGAATTTTCTGCATTCCATGGATTACCAACATAAGATAGATTGTCTAAAAGCAAAGAGAGCCAAAGTATCATGGTTTTAGATTTTGAATGGCCTTTAGTTTTGCGACTGCGTAAATAATGGAGAAAATTATGCTTTCAATTATCTTAGTGTACTTTTTTCCACAATGTGTTTAGTAAAATTCCTCGATAAGTTTTCAGTAAGATTTGGTCGCAAATCTTTTATTAATTTTCAGATATATTTTGCTTGTCCTACTTCCACAAGCAAGAATTTGTCTTGTTTGCTTGCATATAGCAACCCTAATTCTACATTATTTTTTTTGAATGTAATGCTAAAATTTATCTATCTGGCTTTTTGAAGTAGCGTCTGTATTTATAGCATCTTCTTATTAAAATAGCTCATGCCATTTTAAAGCTGTTACTCTTGCTCATATTTAAAATAGTCCTGATCGGAATCCTAAGCCTTCCAGGCAATGCTTGAAAGCATATACCAATACTATATTCTCTTCTCAAAGTCAAATTTTTATGGTACGAGAGTAAAAACAAAGGTTTGTACTTAAATTTCTTATCTACGGATTACGATATATTATCAATCTATCATTTTTTATAGTAAAATTAAAATGTTTTAATAAATTCATTCCTAGTAAAGAGTGAGACATTTCATGAGTATTTATACTTACTTGGATGTTTTTTATTACAAAATTTCCTATCCCCATTTCTGGAATATTCACTACTCCTGCCTTTATTTTTCCTTTTGCAGTTTCATAAATCTTAAAATTTTGAATATTTTCTGTGTTAATACCTACTTTTATAGCATCTGGGTATGATAAAGTTATATCTGTAGCTCCAGTATCAAGCAAAAATCTCACACTACGATTATTAATTTGAGCTTGAACATAGAAATGTCCATCGTACGATTTTGTAAACTCTATCTGTCCACTTCCTTGAACACGTCCTCTGTATGGTAAAAAAGTACTAATAAATATATCATTTAATTTCTCTTTGTTTGCATCATATAACATTGCAGTAATAATGATTATTAAAAACCAGAAAATTAAATTTTTAATTGAGTTCATCAGATTATAAAAAGTCTCTTATAAAGATATATCAGAGTAAATAATAATTATTAAAAAAATGAAACTTATTGTTTTATCACAATATCTGATATATAATTTCTGAGCATTGGATTCAATTAATATTATGTCAGAAGGGAAAAATTTAATTTTAGCACTCTTCCTCTCTCTTGTAGTCATCATGTCTTGGCATTTCTATCATGAAAAATTTTCAGCTAATAATGATCAACACAATAACGTAAATGAGAGTATAGAATCTGTTCAAGAAACTGTACCAATAGTTTACAGAGATCGCATTGAGGTGATAGATACTACATCTAAAAATAGAGTGAATTTTATTAACAATAGGATAAAAGGTTCCATTTTGCTTGAAGGAGCAAGATTTGATGATCTGATTTTAGCTGATTACCGAGTTAAACCTGATGCTTCTGCAGAACAAGTAGTGCTACTATCACCAGCAGAATCAAAAGATGTTTATTTTATAGAATTTGGCTGGTTAGATCCTAGCAATAGAGTTCAAGTTCCAAATTCTTCAGCAGTATGGCAAGCAGATAAAAATGAACTAAATAGTAAAGAAGAATTAACTTTATCTTGGGATAACACAAATGGAGTTATATTCAAAATAAAAATAAAGCTAGATGACAATTATATGTTTAAAATTGAACAAATAATTGAGAACAATACAGAAAGTATAATATCCGTGCTTCCCTATGGTAAAATTAACCGTAGACGTGAAAGTATAGATGATTCTTATTGGATATCGCATGAGGGTGCGATCGGTGTTTTTAATGGTAAATTAGAAGAATGGACATATAAGACTTTGTCTAAAAAACACATGATAAAACCAAACATAGAAAAAGATAAAAAGAGCTGGTTTGGTTTTGCTGATAAATATTGGTTTACTGCTATTGTACCTGAAGGCTCAAGTCCTAATGTTAACATTAAACATATGCATGTTAACGATTATAATAAATTTCAAGTAGATTTTTCTGAATCTTATAAAGCTATACCTTCAGGTTGCACGTCCTCTAGTGTAAGTCATTTTTTTGCAGGTGCTAAAGAATTAAAATTACTAGACCATTATAAGGATACTTTGGACATACCTTTATTTGATAAAGCTGTAGATTTTGGTGTTCTTTACTTTATAACTAAACCAGTGTTTTTACTCTTAGAGTATTTTCATAGGCTTTTAGGAAATTTTGGCTTAGCGATATTGTTACTGACATTATTCATAAAAATAATAATGTTGCCATTATCTAATAAATCATATGTTTCAATGTTTAAACTAAAGTCTTTGCAGCCTGAAATAGCACGTATAAAAGATTTATATAAAAGTGATGCCTTAAGACAAAACAAGGAAATAGCTGAATTATTTAAAAAAAATGGTGTAAATCCAATATCAAGCATATTCCCTATGTTAATCCAAATACCAGTACTGTTTGCTCTTTATAAAGTATTGTTTGTCACAATAGAAATGAGGCATGCACCTTTTTATTTGTGGATAAATGACCTTTCTGCACCTGATAGCACGAATGTTTTTACATTATTTGGCTTATTTAATTACAAATTTCCTATCTCAGTGGGAATTTTACCTATTATCCTTGGCATCACCATGATAATTCAACAAAAACTAAGCGATAAAGATAATAGCGATAATGCTCAAGCTAATGTTATGAAATTCATGCCTTACATCTTTATTTTTATCTTTTCCTCTTTTCCAGCAGGACTCATAATATATTGGATATTTAGTAATATAATAACATTTGTTCAGCATTTATTAGTAAAGTTTACTTTAAGGAAAAACAATATTTATCAAGAAAAAAAGTTATGCAGAAAGTATTAATAGTAAATGCAACTTATTATTCTAAAATATCGGAACTTTTACTAAGTAGTGTTAAAAATAAATTAGCAGTAGCTAATGTTACTTATGATATCGTAGAAGTTCCAGGTACATTTGAAATACCAGCTGCAATTCTTTTCTCAATTAAAAATAAACCTAAGCATTATGCTGGTTATGTTGCTTTAGGATGTATAATACGTGGTGAAACTGATCACTATCACTATGTATGCAAAGGAGTTATTGAAGGCTTAATGAAAATTATAATTGATCATGTTATACCTCTCGGTATGGGTATCATAACAGCTGATAGTCAAGAGAAAGCTTTAGCTAGGGCTGATGGGAGTAAGCGAGATGTTGGTGGATGGGCAGCTTCTACTGTTCTGCACATGATAAACTTATATATCTCAAAAAATATTTAAATCATGGAAGAAAGTTCTAGTGATATATATGTAAAGTGGCATAAAAAAACTTTTGCAAGATTTCTCGCAGTACAGGTTGCTTATTCAAGAAATTTTGTCTGTTATAAAACAACTACTGAACTAAATGATTATATAAAGGAGATTATACATGTACTCAAGTATCAGAACTATGATCATGAGTTTCTTGATGGGCTATGTCAAAAAATTATAAATGATAATACAGAATCCGATAAAATAATAGAATCTTGCCTAAATGAAAACTGGAGCTTATCAAGAATAAACTTAAGTAGCTTGTCAATTCTACGTGTTGCAATATGTGAGTGGACTAATTATGATACACCAGTGCCAGTAATCATTAATGAGTATACTAACATTTCATCTAGCCTAGTGGAAAAATCAAGTGAGGTTAATTTTATTAGTGGTTTATTGAATAAAGTAAAATATATCCAATTTTAAATTATTTTCATCTACTTCAATAAGTGTTATAATAAGATTATACGTTTTAATGTTGTTGTATATGCAATGAATCAAGTAGAGATAAAGAAATTACCACACGGAGAGGATATTCCTATACCATCTTATGCTACTTCAGGTAGTGCAGGTATGGATCTATATGCTGCGTTAGATAAATCAGTGATTTTAAATTCATTAGAAAGATCACTCATTCCTACAGGGATTATAATATCAATACCAAATGGCTTTGAAGGACAAATAAGGCCTCGATCTGGTCTTGCTGCAAAATACGGTGTCACTGTACTTAACTCTCCTGGAACTATAGATTCTGATTATCGTGGAGAAATTAAAGTATGCTTAATAAATTTAAGTAATTGTTCATATGAAATAAAAAGAGGAGATAGAATAGCACAAATACTTATTGTTCCTGTACCTAAAGTGACATGGAATCATGTAGAAGAATTTAGTACAAACAACACTGATCGTGATGATAGCGGATTTGGTTCAAGCGGTAGATAAAATTTAGCTTCCTATATCTAGAATAAATATATACACTACACTATAACATTATAAAAATATGTGAGGAATTATTATGTATAAGAATATAGTTTTTAGACAGTGGATTGTTTATGATCCAGAAAAATTAAGAAGGGATGTAAGTGAAGATAGGCACCCTCTACCGAATACTTATCAAAAATATTCTCATCGTCAAACTCTTTTAGATTCTGCATTAGCTGATAAAGAAGCATTACATTGCCTCTTCTATCTTGGAGATACTTTAGCGAAAAACAAAAAGAGAGCATGGAAAGCTTAGAAAAATTAGCACCTAATATTAGAGTCATAGATTTTAATGATGAAAAGTTGCAGCATCTATGTGAGCCACATAACTTTAAAACTGATGTTGCTTTATTAAATGCAGAGATAGGTTGTAAATCAAGAGAGATATCAATTCTTGACTTTCTGAAGTTATCTAATACTGATGGAATGATGGGATTTCTCTTAGATTTCATGCGCACGCTTATGTTATATGCTGGACATGATGCACTCATTTCTTCTGATAAAGTAAGACCTGAAGAAATTTCTGAAGATATACCAATCGTTTATCTTGATTTTGATTTTTATATAAGAGGGCCAATCTCAAAATTTGAGACTCCATATGGAATAAGATGTGAATTTAGTAATGATATTCAAGCTCTAAGGCAATCATTTTTCGGAATGGCTAACAACGCTATAGTAGTTACGCAGCCTAACCATCCTGCACTAAAAAACACACTTGAAAGAATTAGGGGATATTTCAATAGGGAAAAATTATTTTGAAAAATTCTTAGAACACGTAGCAGATGTTACAGTTTTTCAAGATAAGTATTTAAGTCACATTGATAAGCAAAAAATGTTATTTGTGTTCTGTTGTTACTTAATACCCCTAGGAATGGAGTATTATATTCAAGACTTAAAAGTAGAAGGGAATAGTGTAGCTACTGTAGAGAGACATAGTACACATCCAGCTTTTTGTGGAGTAGCATAAACTAATCCCAGCATAAAAGATGTTTGGAAAAACAATACAATTATGAGGGGGCATCATTTTTCAAAAGAGAATAGCAAAGTATATAATCAAGAATTTCTAAGTACAGTTATTAATTATGTCCCATATTCAATTGCATGTGGAGAGATTGCTAAACACATAATGAAATGTAAAAAGGAAGAATCTCAAAATTATTTAGCAAATATAAGAGGAGATGTAGAAAAGAAATTAGAAAATAAAGATAAATCTGATTTATGTATTTATAAAATAGCAGTTGACTATCTTACTAAAGTCGAAACTTTAGGATATGAAAGTGAAAAGATTTTATTTGATACAAAAAATATAACTTCCTCTCATGATCTAGAAAAAAGTTGGAAGGAAGATAGGTTTAAAGAAATGTATAAAACACCAGAAATATCATTATCTTCTGCACCACGAATGTTAACAAATCCTAATGTCGAACAATTTTCAGTCCTTATCAATGTAGACAGTCATAGAAACTAAAGTATTAAAAGCAACAAAAGTGAATACTTTAAAAGCATAGGCTGAAAGTTGAAAACAAAAGAAATAGGTTCAATTACTACGTATACATATTAATTGAACCTATGGCAACAAATCAAGATCAAGAAAAAGTAACAAAAAACTATTTAAATACTTTTTGGCTTATACTAATTCTTCTTTATTGAATTTTATAATAATTTTATTAAGTTCTTCAGCTTAAACTTCTTGAATAATACATACTTTCTTTTTTACATCTATTTGACTTTTCCATACAAATTTCGAAATAGGTCTAATAAATCTCTAATTTGAAATTTCAATTTTCAAAGAAGTTATTTGATAATTATTTTCTTTTTCATATACTTTATTAGTTAAAAATATGAGATAAATCTCTTGGTTCTGTGAAAAAAATATTAATACTTATTATCTTACTTTGTAATTTACCATCTGTATGCATAATGGCCAGTGAAGGTCCTATAGTCTTTATTACAAATCTTAAAGAAAAATTAGAAAATGCAGGAAAAAGTCAATCTTCTAAATACCAAAAATTAGGCCAAGTTATAAAAAGTAATGTAGATATGGAGAACATATCAAGATTTGTTATGGGAAGATATTGGAATATAGCTTCACAAGAAGAGAGAAAAAATTTTTTAATAGAATATGAAAAGCATTTTTTAAAACTATGTGCAAATAATCTGCACAGGTACATGAAAAATAGTGAAATGATTATAATGAGTGTAAGAAAAATTGACAATTTCTCATATCTAATCAATACAAGACTTACTTATAACGATGATGAACTTTTTAACATTAGTTATAAAGTAATCCAAAAGGAAGATTCATTCCTAATTAGTGATATAATTATTGCTGGAATCAGCTTAGTAATTAATCAACGAACTAAGTTCGGTGAAAAATTTGATTCAGTAGGCATAATAAATACGATTGAAGAGTTAAATAAACAAGAATAAATATGGTGTATATGCCACATTGGCCTAAAATTTTAGAGCATATTCCAGATCTTGGCCGTATGAAAAAACTTTTAAGCAGGTTAGGTAACCCTGAAAAAAAAATTCCACCTGTAGTGCATATATCTGGTACAAA
Source organism: Wolbachia endosymbiont of Pentidionis agamae (assembly GCF_036711655.1). NCBI lineage: Bacteria > Pseudomonadati > Pseudomonadota > Alphaproteobacteria > Rickettsiales > Anaplasmataceae > Wolbachia > Wolbachia endosymbiont of Pentidionis agamae. The sequence goes on from NZ_JAZHPY010000027.1 coordinate 9,867, forward strand.
TGGAAAAGGTTCTACTTTAGCATTTATAAAATATATAATGCAGGCTGCGAATTATAAAGTCCATTCATACACTTCTCCTCATTTTATAGATTTTAATGAAAGGATAGTTATTGCTGGAAGTAGTATTCATAATAATGAATTACATGATCTACTAGAAGAGTGTCGTATTATAAATGGAGACTCTCCTATCACTTTTTTTGAAGCCACAACTGCAGCTGCTTTCTTAGTTTTTTCACGTCATGATGCTGATATTACCTTAATTGAAGTTGGAATGGGTGGTAGGCTCGATTCAACAAATATTGTGGATCCTATCTTAACAGTTATTACATCTATATCTCTTGATCACACTGAATATTTAGGTCCCACATTAGAAATAATAGCTGGTGAAAAAGCTGGAATAATGAAGCTGAATATTCCTTGTGTAATAGCAGAACAACAGGAATCTGTAATAAATGTATTAGCATATAATGCAATGATGAATAAGTCACCACTTTATAGAGCTGGTTTTGAATGGAATTGCATAGAACAAAATAAAAGTATGGTATTTGATTCTTCTGTTCAATCAATAAGGTTACCATTACCTTCACTTAGGGGCGTGCATCAAATTTCCAATGCTGGTAATGCTATTGCAGCTTGTAATATTTTAAGTAGCAGATATGGTTTTAATATTAGTATAGAAGATATTGAAATAGGTCTAAAAAATACTTATTGGCCTGCTAGATTAGAGCACATACAAGAGGGAAAGCTGGTTTCTAAATTACCTAAGGGTTCAAAATTATTTTTAGATGGTGCACATAATCCTGATGCCGCCAAAAAATTAGCTATTTGGTTAGAAGATAGCTTTAATGATAGAGTTTACATAATTTTTGGTGTTACCAAAAACAGAGAAGTGAAAGATTTTTTAGAACATCTAAGACCATATATAAAATTATTATGTACAGTTTGCGTAAAATCAGAATCAAATGCACAAAATGCATACTTTATAAAAGATGAAGCAGAAAAAATTGGTATAAAAGCTGTTGAGTGTGCATCCGTAAGCGATGCAATACTAAATAAAATAATTACTGATGCAGCTCCGAAAAACATATTAATTTGCGGGTCTCTATTTCTAGCTAGAGACCTGCATTTGGAGAATAAGCTATACTCAACAACCATACCTACGAGGTAAATTTTAATCAATTTGATGAAGTGGCTTACCTTAATAAAGATATATAAACATGTGAATATTATCAACTGCAACTTTACAAGAGATAATTTGAATTTCATTTAGCTTATCTAAAATTTTGTTTATAGAACTTAAGTAATTTAATTTTTTTATTATCATCTTATAAAAGAAAGCACAAAGGCCTTTGTAAATTAACTTAAATTGGAAGCTTATGCTCTGAATGCTGTTTAACGTCAGGATTATCAAGCTTTTCTCTGACAACGCTACTTTCTAATAGATCTTTTTGTATATGTGAAGCAATAGGCTTAGCAATTGCTGTGATTAATGCAACCGCTGCTGCAAAAAGAATTAATGCTAAGTTAATTCCATAATAACAAAGCCCAATACAAACTATGGCTGCAACTGCAAAAATAGGCAGTGAAGCTTTATTTATCAATTACAACCAGCTAAAGCTGGTGGTTTGAATAAACGCTTGCAAAGCAGATTATGAGTTTTAAAACTCTGAGATGTTAAAATCGTTATGATTTTGGTGTGTTTCTTGTTCTTCAATATATTTCGTACGTAGCATTGACATTGCCAACTGTAACAGCAAAATATCCTCTGGCCCAGAGATGCTGGCCCAAATATCTTTAATAGCTTAAATTCCTAGAATAGCTTACTACTACTCTTTCCCTTAAAATAGAGATTAGATGGTCAGGAGTAATGTTACCACTTACAATATCTATGTAATTTGCATTCCCTAATAATTTCTCTAGCACGAACTGCTATTTGACCAGTGAGTATTCTATATCTGTACTTAGTACAAAACACTAAATGGTACTTTAAATCAAAAGTACTATGAGAACCATGCTTATAATCCATACTAAAAATACTAAAGTATATTATACTAAAGTGTTCGCCTTAAGGCGAGGGTGTTAACCCAC
>NZ_JAZHPY010000028.1:0-11513 GCF_036711655.1 Wolbachia endosymbiont of Pentidionis agamae
GAATATTCTGAGATTAAAATTCTTGAGATTTTTACTTGATTTTCTATATTATAATTGTGATGGCGAAACTCAGGAAGCAATATTTTCTATCCTATGCACTCTTCTTAAGAAAAAATAAACTTTTTACTTGGTATTTACTTCAGATTCTTTATCATCAATCTCTCCAATCAAACTGTTTTGTCTGGCATCTAGAATTTTTATAGTTTCGAAGAGGTCTAATGTGTAGCCTCTTAGGCACGTCATGCCTTTTGAGATTTTGCTAGCACTTTTAAGTTTTTATGATTACTATACTTTAATATTATCTAAATGTTTATTAGCAGTATTTATGCCTTTAATAGTACAAATCATCCTGATTATTATTCCATTACTGTTATCGGTTGCTTATCTAGTATATTTTGAACGCAAAGTACTTGCTGCAATGCAGCTTAGGCAAGGTCCTAGTGTAGTTGGTCCATTTGGATTATTACAACCCTTTGCAGATGCAATAAAGCTAATAATAAAAGAACCAATAATACCACTTAAAGCGGATAGGAAGCTCTTCTTTATTGCACCAATGATAACTTTTGTTTTGGCATTGATTGCTTGGGCAGTAATACCCTTTGGTGAAGAAACATTTATAGAAAATAGCAAAAGAATAGTGATACCAAGTGCTATTGCTAATATAAATGTTGGTGTGCTTTATATTCTTGCAATATCTTCTTTAGCAGTATACGGAGTGATTATAGCAGGATGGTCTAGTAACTCAAATTATGCCTTTCTAGGTGCTATAAGATCAGCAGCTCAAATGATCTCATATGAAATTTCAATTGGACTAATAATCGCAACTGTTATAGTGACTACTGGGACATTAAATCTGGGAGAGATGGTTGTAGTAAAACACAATGCACCATTTTGGGTTGACTTATTACTTTTACCTGCAGGAGTAATATTTTTCATTTCTTTGCTTGCGGAAACCAACAGGCATCCGTTTGATCTACCAGAGGCTGAAGCGGAACTTGTTTCAGGTTATAATGTTGAGTATTCATCCATGCCTTTCGCTCTTTTCTTCCTTGGAGAATATGCAAACATGATACTCGCAAGTGCTATGGTAACGATTTTTTTTCTAGGCGGTTGGTACCCTTTATTTGATGTCGGTTTCCTATATAAAATTCCAGGGTTAGTTTGGTTTATTTTTAAGATAGTTATGCTTTTATTTGTATTTATTTGGATAAGGGCCACAGTTCCTCGTTATCGTTACGATCAACTCATGCGTCTTGGTTGGAAAGTATTTTTACCGATATCGCTATTCTGGATAATATTAGTCTCAAGTGTGTTGCTTTATACTAATAATCTACCTAATTGGTAAATAAGTTTATATTCACATTCAACTGTCTTAAAAAACATTACTTTACAAAAAAAATAGTAGATTATGATAGTAGTAGTTTATTTACATAAAGGTTTTGAAAGAAAATAAATGAGTAAATAAATTTGGAATCTACTTACTCTAAGTCAATGACCTTTTTATGTATTAATCACTTATTTTCAGAGCTTGAATAAACACATTTTGTGGAACATTAACATTTCCTATTGAATGCAATCTTTTCTTACCTTTTTTTTGTTTTTCAAGTAACTTCATCCTTCTTGTTACATCTCCACCATAAAGTTTAGCTGTTACATCTTTTCTATATGGGCTAATTGTTTCTCTAGCAATAACTTTGCTTCCTATTGCTGCTTGAATCGCAATTTTATATTGTTGACGTGGTATTAAATCTTTCAGACGTGCGCATATTTCTCGTCCTCTTTTTTCCGCTCTACTTTTGTGTACTATTGATACCAATGCATCTACTGATTCTCCATTGATCAAAAAACTTAACTTATCTATTTCACTTAGTTGATAATCAGAAATCTCCCAATCTAGACTTGCATATCCTTTTGATACTGACTTTAGCCTATCATAAAAATCAAAAACAACTTCAGACAATGGTAACCTATACTTTAAAAGTGCGGTTGTGGTATTACTCATATAAGATAAATCTTTTTGCTCGCCTCTTCTTTCATTACATAAAGATAAAATCTCACCTAAATATTGGTCAGGAACCATAATAGTTGCAACAATCCATGGCTCTTCTACAAATTCAATTTTAGTTGTTTCAGGCATATCATTTGGATTATGAATATACAAAATTTTCCCATCTTGCTTCATAATTTTATAAATAACACTTGGTGCAGTAGCAGTTAAATCTAGATCAAATTCCCTTTCAAGCCTTTCCTGCATAACTTCTAAATGAAGCATGCCAAGAAAACCACAACGAAATCCATAACCCAGTGCATTTGAGGTTTCAGCTTCAAAAGTAAAGCTTGCATCATTTAAGTGCAATTTTTCTAGTGCTTCTCTTAAGTATTTAAAATCATCAGTTTCATTAGGAAAAATACTACAAAATACAACAGGATGAACTTCCCTAAACCCTGGTAATGCTTCTTTGCATGGATTTTTTTCTTCAGTAATAGTATCACCAACTTTACAACTTGCTATATCTTTCATTGAAGCAGTAATAAATCCAATTTCTCCAGCAGAAAGTTCATTTGTCATGACTTTTTTAGGTGTGAAAATACCTATATTATCTACTTGATATACAGTATTATTTGACATCATAATAATCTTCATGCCTTTCTTTAGTACCCCATTTTTAACTCGCACTAAAATCACTACTCCTAGGTAAGTGTCATACCAGCTATCAACTAAAATTGCTTGTAATGGACTCTTTATATCGCCACTTGGAGCAGGTAATTTTCTTACTATCGCTTCAAGTACGCTTCGTACTCCTAATCCAGTTTTGGCAGATATTAATATTGCTTCACTTGCATCAATGCCAATAACTTCTTCAATTTGAGCTTTCACTCCTTCTGGATCTGCAGCAGGAAGATCAATTTTATTTAATACAACTATTATCTCATGATTACTATCGATTGCTTTGTATACATTTGCTAAAGTTTGTGCTTCCACACCCTGACTACTATCAACAACTAAAAGTGACCCTTCACAAGCAGCCAAACTACGACTCACCTCATATGAAAAATCAACATGTCCAGGTGTATCCATTAGATTCAAAGAATACTTGTTACCATCATTAGCTGTATAATCCAGTTTTACTGTTTGTGCTTTGATTGTAATACCACGCTCGCGCTCTATGTCCATAGAATCAAGTATTTGATTTTTCATCTCCCTTATTTCTAATCCATTACATTCTTCTATTAAGCGGTCAGCAAGCGTTGATTTACCATGATCTATATGCGCTATAATAGCAAAGTTTCTTATATCTTTCATGTTTTATTACTTCAAATTAAATTAATTCTATATTTGCAGTGATTTTATATCAATGATTAAAATACTTTGTATAAGCTTACCCTAGAATATTTAAAGTGCGCTAAAAGTTTTTTCAAAACAGAAGCAGACAAAATCTGCAACTTGCTAAAATTATTATACGAATCAAAGTTTCCAACTGGGTTCCGTGAACATAATTTTATTATGAAAAAATATAGCAAAAAAGTAGAAGAGAAAAGCTGTAGTGTCGACATAAACTACCATGAGATGTAATGAAAATAACTTGCTTTTTATCCCTAGGCTCTTTTGGACAAAATGTTAGAGAAGCCATACAAGAAGCGCAACAAAATTTAAAAAACCTGAATAAATCTCAGCAGTTTTAGAAAAAATACGCCTAAAATGTTTTTATTTTACCAATCAATCAAATGACGTTCTTTATAGATATGTCTATCGTATTATAAATTCCATCTATCAAATTAAACCTCAAACCAAAACGTTTTCGTCGATTCCGATACCAATCTTAGATAATTTTGAACCTTTTTAATAACATTTTCTACTATCACTCTCTGACTAGCAAACTCTTCTTTCCTTTTTTCTTTAGTCCTTTTTCGTCTTCCTATGCGGCAATTTCATGAATTTTTTACAAATCTCTATAGCCAGAGTCAGCTAATACCTTAATTTCCTGTAATATCCTGACTCCTTAAAAAGCCGAAAAATCACGCTTTCTATCATTTGAGAAAGCCATGCAAATTGCTCTCCTTTTCTGAAATAATCTGTGTTTTTACATTGTAATTTTTCCTAAAAAAAATCTTTTCTGCTTCGGTCTTTCCACGAGAGTCTCGGTTGCATCAATTACCAAATTCATATCGCCCTGACAACACAAAATCCGTATTCTACTCAATCGAATGTTACGATAGTAGGCACTTTCACTTACTTCGTATATTTTCTCAAATATTCCAGTCTAATCAGCAAGCTGGTATTCCCACAATTTGGTTGATTTTCCTCATTTGGCCTTCTTTTGGCTTCTGCAGCAATTAAAATCTCAGTTATTCTCTTGAATGTTACTTGAGTTTTACACCAGTTAATCGGCGAAACCTTTCGTCTCCCAACTTGCTTATTTTTTCTCAAACTTCATTACCACTCTCATGTTACTTTCTAGTGGATTATAACCTTTAGTACAGTGATGCTAGAGGTCTCTGTTAGTGAACTGGCTTATCTACTACTCCTTGTAAAACTTATCTACAATAGTATAGAGAACTGCTAATAATTATATACTGATACAAGATTTATGTTAAACATAAGATATATTTTTTATAAAGCACATAGATTCTTATACTCTTGAATCTCTAATGAATTTTAAATCTACCGTGACCTTGTTTGCTCACTATTATTTGTTCTTTCGTTGATAATTTTTTCAGTATGGCTTGATTTAGATTGCTCTAGTTTCTTGTCATACTCTATATTGTAGTTTCGTAATGCTCCGAAATATCTTTCTGGCATTGTTAAGCCATCAGATCCTTTTGTTTCCATTCTTTGTTCAAATTGCTTCGCATTTTCTGAATGTAGTGTATGCTCGAGTGTATCTTTTCTCTTATTGTATGAGGTGCTTAATGTTGTTATTCTTATATCATCAGTAAAAACGTTTTTTAGATCTGATTTCAGAAACGCAGCATTATATAAGTTTTCTTGAGTTGGTTTGTAATGACCACTAAAGGTATTTATTTCAGATATTTTTCCATCCTTCACTTTCATCATACCAAAACACAGACCTGGCTTTCCACCAAGAAGTGTTGAGTGGTAATGCCCATATTTAGTACCATAATCTGGTTGAATATGTTCTGAAGCAACTAATTTACCATCAAGTGTGACAGCATAAGCTACAACTCCTTTCTCACCTTTACTCATTTTATTGCTTGTATCATATAAATTGCTATGTTGATCAAATAATCTACATTCACCTTGTGAGTCCTTTTTTATAATTTTTGTATTTTCTACCTGCTCTTTTAAAGAAAAGCGTTTGGCGGATGTTTCAAATCCAATAAGTTCTTCATAGCTTTTTCTTTCTCTTGTACCTACCTCTTTCATATATGCAGGTTCTTCAAACATTGGAGGTGCTTTATACAAAATGCCAGTATAGTGATCAATTACCAGTTTATTACCAAGATCTATACCAACCTGTTCTTCTTTTGATACTTGATTATTACCTGATTTTGGACTCGCTTTAGAAAACTCTTTTACTGCATATTGAAGTTTTTCCTTTCTTTTCTTTTTTTCCCATTCTGGGTTTGCCACTAACTTTTCAGTCACTCGATATCTACCTTGTAATTCTGAGTGCTCATAGCTTTTATTAAGATCAAAAGATCCGCTTTTTGTAACTTTTCTATATAAGCTTTTAGTACTAGAAGAAATTTTATGAGCAGCTTTTTGGGCTAAATTTTCTACTTCGTCTATAGCTTTATTTGTAGCTTTATTTATAGCACTATCTGCAGCATTCATAACATTCTCTGTAACCTTTATGGCTTTATCTGCAGCTTTTATTATTGCATTTTTAGCTTTAATAACTTTGCTTTTTATTTCTTGTCTCTCTGTCATATATATCCTGCCTTATAATATATTTATACATTATAAAGTATGTTTACTAATTATGAATTAATTAAAAAAGAAACAGAAAGCTCTTTCTGTATCACAGATATAACCATAGATTAAAAAACAGCCAAAACTTACTAGAGTATAAAAATAGCGCATTAAGAGTCATACCATACACAAAGCTTTTTTATTAGCGATACTACCACAAAGGGTAGTAGTTTTACAATATACTGTTGCTTTTTATCTAAAATTTTATGTTAAATTTTGCTGCTTTCTTATATTTAGAGCAAGGATCTCGATCAATAATCAAGTAGTTAATTTTATAGTTTTAACGGACTTTTACTCTTAAAACTTTCGCTTCTTGATGTTTAGATGAAGTTTTAGTGAATATTATGATTTTCTTGATTATATTTCTATACTGAAATCTTTAAAGAGAATAGGTAACTTATTACCTATTTATTAATTCATGTTATTAATTCATGATTCTCAAAATAAAAAAAACAAAAAAATAATTTGACTGCATATAGAGCATAGTATAATTATACCTAATATAATTTTAATTAGGTAAACATTATGTCAGATAAAGAAAAAAATACTAGTATAAGCTCTAATTATGATAAGACTAGCTCAGTGGAGAGTTCCAAGAAAAATGATTCTAATGCTTCAAGCAACAAAAGTTTTATTTCAGAAAGCACCAATACTGAGAGTAGTAAGATAACCATAAGCTCAGAAAAGAAGAATAATTCAATTCAGTCAAATAAAACATCGAAGAGCGAAACTGGTAATGTAGAAAATGATTCACAAAGTTATTTTGCAAGCAATAATAGTGCTAGTAATTGTAGTATAAACACTATTACACCATCAGGTAGTCCTACTAGCTCACAAAATAGCTCTCAAGTTAACTTTTCAAACAGTCAAGCTGTATATTCATGTAGTACTACTAATCCACAAAATAGTTCTCACATTAACCTTCCAAACAATCAAAATGACCTAAATCATTTAGGTAGTATTGAGAATCTTAATAAAGGTAATTTACTATATTTTTTAGTTCTGTCTGGTAAAGGTGAAAAAGCAAAGTCATTAATAGAATCTTCAAAGCAAAATGGGTGTTTCATAAAAATTATGAGAAGTGGTTTTATGAAATCTTTAATAATGAGAGAAAAATATGTTATTGAGCTTAAAGATAGTAGTAATGATGAGATAGTTAGACAGATTCAAATAAGGCAAGGGATTTCTTTCTGTATTATACCTGTAATACTGTTCGGGGGGGCATTTACTTTTTGGGGTGAATATTATGTTGAACAAGAAAATCATAGTAAAGTAGAAAAGACTTCATTTATTATATTAAATCATTTTCATTTTGTAGTTATTGCTATTTCTTCTTTACTAGGAGCATTCCATATAAGTAGAGATATTACGTCTAATCAGCAGCAGAATACTTTCCCTCAGCAACAGAATCAGAATAGTTCTCCTCAGCAGCAAAATAGTTCTCCTCAGCAGCAAAATAGTTCTCCTCAGCAGCAAAATAGTTCTCCTCAGCAACAGAATCAGAATAGTTCTTCTCAGCAACAGGATCAGAATGTTTCTCCTAAGAAGCAAAATGCTTCTCCTCAGGAGCAGAGTGCTTCTCCTCAGCAACATAATAATATTAATCAAGTGAAAGAAGCGCTAAGCCGTATAACTAATACAACTAGATATGTTATTTTTTCATACATACCAACTAAACTTAGCAATGTAAAAATACAAATTCATGAAAAGGTAAATGGTATAAACATAGTATAAAGTTTTTTATAATTAATCATGATAAAAACAATATCTATGTTGGATATACAGGTGAATAAAAAAATTGTTGTTTATTGGAAACAGGATGATTATTACTAATTACCAAGAGGTTAGTTAATATAGAATTTGAAGTTATTCTGAAACGTTTGATTGTAGAACGGGCCTTGCTCGGCTCTCAAATTTAGACGCATGACCAGGAGCTTTCTTCTCTCACCTCAAAGCTATCTTCTTTAATATGATTACTATTATGCTTTACAAATTAGCTCTTTTTTGACTTTGAAGATATGCTCTAAGATTTAATCTGATTGTTGGAATTTAGAGTATGAATTTCGAAAGAGATTTAGTAAATAAGTTGTAGAATGGAGAGAAAGTTAATTATGATATGAAAGCTCTCATGATATGCTTTTTATAGTGTTATGACTTATTTAACAAAATACTTGTATAATTTGTAAACTTGAATTAATTGGAGAAAATCAAATGGACAAATTACGGAATAATATAAATGATATGGGAAAATCACAAGTGATAAAATGGGAAGTAATTAAAGATTGTGAATATAATGAAAATTGCTTATCAAGGATAATCGCTCTATATATAATTACAACTTCACAACTCATTAGTTCTGCTGATCGATTGAATTCTAACCCTCAAAGTAGCACTATTTTAGTTAGGTTAATAATCAGTGATGAAAGTGTATTCTTAAACAAAATTATTACGATTGATATCATGCAAAATATTTTCCCGTATAAATTTAGTAGTAAAAAAAAGAATAATTTATGTAGATTAGAAGAATTATATAAATATATATCTTCTATTACAGGTAATAATTTACCAAAAGAGATACATGAAAGCCTCAAAAAAGAGTATAGTACTGCTGTAAGCTTATTTAAGGCAATTACTTAATAAACTTTTCTTCCATTACAGAAACACTGGTTTTTAACTCTTTATCAATGAGAGATAAAATAATGAATGCATGATTTTTTTCATATTTAATAAAAATGGTTAAAGTGCCTGGAGTAATCGTTAATGAACTAGAAAATAAAACGGCACTGAAATTATTAGGCTGCTTTGATTTGATGGAAATGATAACAGGCTTTAGCAATAAGTGTGTTTGCAATATTTTTTTTATTACATAAATACTTGATAAAATCATTTGGTAAAACAGCCAAATAATAAATTTTAAAGATTGGTAAGGTGACAATTTGACTCGATTCTCGACTAACTTGCCGAATTCTGGTGTTGCATTTAACAAACGCACAGCAATATATGCAGTTAGTATACAGGATGCTATGCCACAAGATATGAAGAAAAAACCGAAATGTCCAGATAATATTACCCATAATATCAGTAAGCTAATGAATAAACATATTGTATAGGATAAGTTTGAATGATTCATATTCATATAAAACTATAAACTTGTATATTATAATATATGGTTGCAAAAGTATATAAGAACAGTTGTTATTAAAATGTTTGGATATTTTACTTATTTGTTATGATTGGTTCCTCATTAAAAGAACGCTTTATTAAGTCTAAAAAAAAGAACTGGTCTTTTGGTTTTGCTGGCAAATCTGTAGAAGCCTATAAGGATATTAGTAGTGATACCTACCTTATAGTAACTAAAGGATGGTTCGGGATATATGGCGTTTATCAATTTAACTCTAATAATAAAACGTCAGAGAAAAAGGCGAATTCTATAGGAAAACCAAAGTTTGATAAAAATAAAAATTCATTAACTCTAAAGAGGCTTTTTGCAAAAAAAATCCGTGTTTTATGTATTAATGATTTCCAAGATATAAAAACTGCAGATATTAATGGTAAGTTTGCTTCTGAGCAGGCTATTAAAGTAAATAAAGAAATTGTAAGTAACGATAAAGAAAATATTTTAATCTGTGCTGAGGAGTATTTTGATGCCCTGGAAGAGTTGGAATGTCAACAAAGTTCTAATTTTAAGGTGGGCGAAGAGAATGAAGAATATTTTGATGCTTTGTTGCCAGAAGAGTTGAAGAATCAACAAAGTTCTGACCATGAGGAGAGAAAAGAAAATAAAGAATGCTTTAAGTACAAAAACAATCAGTATTATAAAGGTAACGAGGAAGTAAAGAATTCGGATATTTTCAAAAGTAATAATATGATAGCATTAGCTTTATATAATCAGCCAGATCGTGATGAAATTAAAATTGAGGCTCAACCACAATCAGAGTTGAAAAATAGTACAAAGTTTAAACTGACGAAATTTGAGCTTGGAGAAAATGGCTATACAGCAAAGCTTGAAAATTGTGAGAAGATTATGACTATTACAGGTAAATGTGCTTATATAGTTATTCCAGATTTCATGGATCTTAACATCAAAAGGGAAAATGATAAGAGAATAAATATAGGCAGTGGTATTCCTGGATATTATGACGATAATCCAGTAGTTAATGCTAAAGTAAACTTTAATGCTATGATTATGCTGAATACAGGAGTTGATGTGAATAATTTATTTAAATTACATAAGTTGTTAAGTTTGGCAAAAGGACGTGGAGCTTATGGTGGGTATCGTATAAGTCATGAACAGGAGGGATATACTAAATTTAATATAGATTCAGACAATATAACAATAGAAGTCGATAAGAGTAAAGCTGTAGATTTTTATCATCAAAAGAAATATCATCCAGCTTGGATAAGCTCAATTGTGAAACTTATGCCATTCTTAAAAAATGTTATTGGAAAGGTTTATGATAGTGTAGTAAACGCATTAAAAGAAAAAATTTCTGATTCTTGTGAAGTTGACGAAAAAACTGGAAATCTAAACCTAAAATTAACACAAGAAGACGTTTTAATCAATGGAGAAATCCTAAACAGACAAGTTTCTGTATCTTCCGCTGTTAATACAGATGTTAACACAGAGCTAGAACATGTAAGTTTATCATGTTATAATAGTACGAGTATTGCTATCAGTCGAATATAGAGTTGCTAAATGTGGAAGTAATCGCAGAAAATAGAAAGGCTAGGTTTGAATTCCTTATTTTAGAGGAAATAGAAGCTGGTATAGTGCTTTTTGGTAGCGAAGTGAAGTCAGTCAGAGAGAGAAAGGTAAATATCTCTGATGCTTATATAATCGAAAAAAAAGGAGAATTATGGATTTATAATATGCATATTGCAGAGTATAAATCTGCAAACAAGCTAAATCATAAGCCAAAAAGAACACGTAAGTTATTACTGCACAAAAAGGAAATAAACAAGTTGGTAGGTAAAATAAAAACTTCTGGAATGACAAGTGTGCCATTATTGATTTATTTTAACAATAAAGGCATTGTTAAAATTAAAATAGCTGTCGTAAAAGGAAAGAAACTTCACGATAAAAGAGAAACTATCAAGCAAAGAGAATGGGACCGTGAAAAGCAGAGAGCACTAAAACATCTTACGACTTAGATCTATCATGCATTGTGTTTCCAAAGCAAATTCTTGATCAATCAATGAAGTGATAGGACTTAGGTAGTGTTGAAATAAAAAATAATTAGAGATGTAATAAGATTTTTGGAGATGGAGGATGCTATACGATTAAAAAGCTAGTTGGAGAGGATATTCATAGCAGAAGAAGTGGATGTAGACAGACATTGATCTACTAAAAAGTAGAAAATGTGCATAAAAGGTTCATGCACATTCTAAATTAACTCTTCGACTTGCAAGGACTTTGCTTTTGTTCCTTGCAAGCAGCTTCTTTTTCGTTTCTCTGTATGGTAATTGTGTGAATTTTCTGCATTATTCTGTAACCTGAATCTGCTAAGATTTTGATCTTTCTTGAACCCCAGTTATGGGTTAGTCAATAGATAGAAGTGAAGCTAAGAGAAGGAGAGCA
>NZ_JAZHPY010000029.1:0-11464 GCF_036711655.1 Wolbachia endosymbiont of Pentidionis agamae
TGAACTTTTTGCGCAATAAAATATACGATACAATTACTCCTTGAATCCACTTTGTGCAAATTTATTGCTTCTCTTACCTATTCCACAATTAAACAACTTTCTAATGTCTCTTATTTGCACTCCTAATAATTGGTATTGGTTCATCAACAAAGTGGCGATAAATCTTTCTTGCATCAATTTTTGGATTTATTACAGTGAGTATTCCTGGATGATTGATTAGGTTTTGACTAGCAGATTCTTGTAAATATTTAAGACCTTTGATAACATGATCATATGTACCACGACCGCGATGATCTATGCGATTAATATCGTGATACTTTTTGGCCCATCTAAACTAACACCTACACCGACTTTATGTTTTTGAAAGAGCTGAATCCACTCATCATTGACAAGCATGGCATTAGTTTGCACTGAAAAATCCAGCTTGCATGAAAATAAAGCATCTTTTAAATTTATACACAACTCATCGAATGCCTTTTTTTTATACATCAAAGGCTCACCACCATAAAAAATAATACTTATATGTGTTATATTAAGTTCATTAGACCCTTGCATTAAAAACTTAATAACTTGATTCACAATATCAGATTTCATATATGGTGAATGATACTTCCAATCGTCATTCTCACCATTAAAAACATAACAATATGTACAATTTATATTACATCTTTCTACAAGCTTAAGTACTATTTGTAATGTCAGAGGCTTTTTATACACAATACCCCATACACACTAATTATTGTGTATTCTTCTGGCTTAAACTTCTTATACATAACATTTTAATATTATAATAGACAGTCATACCAAGCTTTAGGCCACCCATTTTTAGACCACGTAATGCCTCGTGCCCAACCTCTAGATTGCTTGCTGCGATCTCTTAAGATTTTTGTTCTGAACCCTCCTTGTTCTTCATTTATATCATTAAAGCTTCTACTATTAATAATATCTTCTAAAAAACTTGGTTTTACAGATATCTGATCTTGATCTGAGTCTTTTTTTACAGTTAAACTATTTTTATCTTTTTAGTCATATTATTTTTACATTTAATTAATAAATTATGACTATAATAAAGGACTGATAAAAACGAGTCAAGTAAGATTTTTATGTAAATCACACTTTTGTGTGGGAATATTGAAGTATATTTTTTAAGCTATACAAGTCTTGCATGCGCTTTTTATATAAAGAACAATGACTTAAGTAAACATATTTATATAATGACTTAAGTAAACATATTTATATGTTGACGATGCATGGTCAGATATTTAAAATTAAACATTAAAGATTTTTGGAGTAAAACATGGCAAAAGGTGGAAAAGCAAAAACAGCAAGTAAAAATAATCCTCTGCAACGAAATAAAGGAACAACGCAGAAAACATACAATGGAAAAAATGTGGTGCCAGTTCGGCTAATAAATCGTGAATTAAATCAAAATTTTATGGCAGCTGAAGATAGTAACGGTAATTTAATTGAAGATGGAAGAGGTAATCCAATAGCATGGGATGCAATTTAGGAATTTATGGTAAAGATTAATATTAATTCTCAAGAAATTGAAGTAGAGCAGGGGTTGACTATTATTCAGGCTTGTGATTCTCTAGGCATTGAAATTCCAAGGTTTTGTTATCATGACCGTTTAGCAATAGCTGGCAATTGTAGGATGTGTCTAGTTGAGGTTGTAGGTGGACCTATGAAGCCTGTAGCATCTTGTGCAATGCAAGTAACGGAAGGCATGGTGATTAATACAAATACTGAAATGGTAAAGAAAGCGCGTGAAGGTGTTCTTGAATTTTTGCTTATTAATCACCCACTAGACTGTCCAATATGTGATCAGGGTGGTGAATGCGATTTACAAGATATTACGATGGCATACGGAAGAGGGACAAGTAGGATAAAAGAGCAAAAGCGTTCGGTGCCCAAGAAAAATTTTGGGCCGCTAATTGAAACTGCAATGAATAGGTGTATCCATTGTACTCGTTGCATAAGGTTCTTATCTGATGTTGCCGGTACATATGAACTTGGCGGAATTGGTAGAGGAGAAAATGTAGAAATAGATACATATATAAAACAGCATATAAGCTCTGAATTATCTGGAAATATAATAGATCTTTGTCCTGTTGGTGCTTTAACTTCTAAGCCATATTCTTTTAAGGCTCGTTCATGGGAGCTTGTGCATTGTGAAACCATAGATGTGCTTGATGCTACTTGTAGCGCTATAAGAGTCGATGTACGTGGCCCAGAAGTAATGCGTATATTGCCAAGGATTAATGAAGAAATTAATGAAGAGTGGATATCAGATAAAACTCGCTTTGCTTATGATGGATTAAAGTTACAACGTCTAAATAAGCCATATGTAAGAAAAGAAGTTAAATTGGTAGAAGCTACGTGGGACGATGCAATGACCATTGCTTCAGCAAAGTTAAAAAGTGCCAAATCAAATGAAATAGCTGCAATTGCTGGTGATCTAATAGATTGTGAATCCATGATTCTATTGAAGGAGGTAATGCTTGCATTAGGATCTGGAAATATGGATTGCAGGCAAGATGGTGCAAAATTACTTTCAACTAATCGTGCATTGTACGTATTCAATACTACCATTGAAGGAATCGAAAGAGCTGATCTATGTTTATTAGTTAATACAAATCCAAGGATGGAGGCACCTATTATTAATGCACGTTTAAGAAAAAGATATTTGCGTGGTAATTTTAAAATTGCGAGTATTGGTCATGATATCGAATATCTATATGAAGTTCAAAAGTTAGGTGATGATCCAAAAATTCTAAATCAAATTGTAGAAGGCAGTCATGAGTTTTGCAAATTACTCAGCAACGCTAAAAATCCTATGTTAATTATAGGTCAGGATGCACTAATGAGGGATGATGCTCATTCAATTTTAGCATTAGTAAGTAAGCTGGTAGAAAAGTTCAATATGATTAATGATGATTGGAATGGTTTTAACATTCTTCACAAAGCAGCAGCAAGAGTTGGTGGTTTGGATATTGGATTTACTCCAAAAAACGGAGGAAAAGATATTGATCAGATATTATATCATGCGGAAAAAGGAAACATAAAGGTTGTATATCTTTTGGGAGCAGATGAAATTGATGTATCAAAACTAAAAAATACATTTGTAATTTATCAAGGGCATCATGGTGATAATGGTGCAAGTATTGCAGATGTTGTATTTCCTGGTGCTACATATACAGAAAAATGTGCAACTTATGTTAACACTGAAGGAAGGGCTCAAAGAACTAATATAGCTACTCTACCTCCTGGAGAAGCAAAAGAAGACTGGTTTATCATCAAAAATCTTGCTGAGCATCTAGGCGTCCATTTGTCATATAACAATCTACAAGATGTTAGAAAAAAATTAGAGTCAATAGGGCCACATTTTAAGTGTATTGATCAGGTCATAAAAAACAAGTGGATACCGATTAATTTTGACAAAGTAAACTTAAGTAATATGCCTTTTTCTCTCAAAAAATATAATTTTTATATGACTGATTCAATTACTCGTGCTTCAAAAATAATGGCTGAGTGCACTAAAGCTTTTTGTAATAACTCTTTATAGTTTTGAAAATAGTAGAAAAAACCCAATGTCAAGAAGTATGATTCCAATATCTTCAGACCATGCAGGCTTTGACTTAAAGCAAATCTTAAAATCTTATTTAGATAAGTTAGGGTACATTGTTCAAGATTATGGCTGTACTTCCAGCAAGAATCATGTTGATTATCCTGATTATGCCCGCTTTGTAATAGGAGATATTATGACTGGCAGGACTAATTATGGAGTGTTAATATGTGGGAGCGGGATAGGTATGAGCATGATAGCAAATCGGCATAATAGTATTAGAGCTGCACTGTGTTATAACGTTGAGGTTGCACGATCAGCACGTGAGCATAATAATGCAAACATTTTATGCCTAGGTGCAAAATTTATTGATAATCACACTGCAAAAGTAATAGTGGAAAGTTTTTTAACTACTCCTTTTTTAGAGGGAAGGCATAGAATTCGTGTTGATAAGCTAGATTTAAGTAAAAATGAAGACCTTTAGTGAGGATGAAGTATATAAATTTTCTAGGATCTCTAATGAGTGGTGGAATGAAAATGGTAAATTTAAACTACTTCATATAATTAATCCTTTAAGAGTCTCTTACATTGTAAAATATATAAAAGAAAATATAGACAGAAACTTTAATACTATATCATTATTAGACCTAGGATGTGGAGGAGGTATTTTATCCGAATCAATGGCAAAACTTGATATAGTAGTTACTGGAATAGATGTTTCAGAAGAAAATATAAAAATTGCAAAAATGCATTCTGAAAAGGTAGGATTAAATATATTATATAAACATACCAGTGTTGAAAAGTTAAATAGTGATGAACAATATGACGTTATTTTAATAATGGAAGTTATAGAGCATGTGGAAGATTTAACATTTTTTATAAAAAAAACTATAGAATTATTAAAGCCAAGAGGCCTTCTATTTATATCAACAATAAATAGAACTATAAAATCTTTTTTTCTTGCAATAGTAGGTGCAGAATATATTCTAAACTGGCTTCCAAGAGGGACACATAACTGGAATAAATTTATAAAACCTTCAGAAATTGCAACTTGTTTTAGAGAAAATAATGTAGAATTAAAACATATGGCAGGAATGAGTTATTCTATTATGAAAGATGAATGGGCATTAACAAGTGATGTATCTGTTAACT
Organism: Wolbachia endosymbiont of Pentidionis agamae; assembly: GCF_036711655.1. Classification (NCBI taxonomy): domain Bacteria; kingdom Pseudomonadati; phylum Pseudomonadota; class Alphaproteobacteria; order Rickettsiales; family Anaplasmataceae; genus Wolbachia; species Wolbachia endosymbiont of Pentidionis agamae. The sequence continues at coordinate 4,718 of NZ_JAZHPY010000029.1, forward strand.
ATTTAATGTATGGAATAAAAGATTACTAGGGTGCATAATCTTCAAAAAGCAATATTATCAAGCATAATTTGTAGCATACTTCTTTGGTATGAATATACCCTATTTGGAGTATTAATAAGCACAATAAGTAATACTTTTTTTCCTTCAGAAAATTTTAATAATAGTGTTGCAAATTTACTTATTATTTTTGGCATTGGGTTTGCTTTTCGGCCCATTGGCGCACTGATATTTGGTCATATAAGCGATAAATTAGGAAGAAGATTTTCTTTGCTTATCTCAGTAATATTAGTTTCTGTACCATCTACATTAATTTCTTTAGTTCCAAGTTACAGTAAAATTGGTATTTTTGCACCAATATTAATCACAATATTTCGCATAATACACGGCATAGCAATAGGAGGTGAAACAAGTAGCTCATCTGCATTTTTAATAGAGCATTCACAATGTAAAAAAAATTTAGGGTTCCTTGGTAGTATAAAAATTTTCAGTGGTCCTATAGGCTCAATTTTAAGCTTTATAGTAGTATATATTTGTCATAAGTACGGTAATTTTGATTCTTTAGGATGGAGAATACCATTTTTTTTGTGTTTTTTACTGGGTGCAGTTAGTTTTTTTATCAGGTTATCGCTAGAAGAAAGTCCAGCGTATAAGGCAAATAAAAGTAGGCGTGTTGCTTTTCCATTAGGAGAGTTGATAAAGAAATATAGAAAATCTTTCATTATATCTATAGGAATAGGAATTGCACAAAATGTTATAACTTATTCTATTATCATGTTTTTCAATATTTTTATAGAAGAGAAGACGTTTTTAGGAATAGAACTAAAATATCCAATGAGAATTATAAATGATATGTTATTTGCAGTATTTGGAGTAATTTTTGCAATTTTATCTGATAAAATAGGAAGAAAAATCATAGTCATACCAATACTCATATTTCTTATCCTAACTTCCCCTCAGATATTTATTATGCTATCTAGTCAGAATTTTATGATAGTAATAATATTTTATCTACTTTCTGTAATTCCTATATCTGGGTTATTTGGTACATATAATGCAATTATATGTGAATTATTTCCAACAAAGGTAAGGTGTACTGCTCTTAGTCTTGCACACAATTTATCTGCTGGAATCTTTGGTGGTTTTGCACCATACATCTGTACTTTTTTAATAAATAATATGCAAAGTAAAATTGCAGCTGGACTTTATTTGTCTTTGTGTGCTTTTATAAGTCTTATATCTATAATGCAAATTAAGTTGCAAGATAAAAAAATTGATTGGTAGTATTTCATATAAATTCTTTCAAAGTTCTAAATAATATTTCTAATGAATTTTGATCAGACATATTATGTCCTCCACCTTTAGTGAGTATCACTTCAACATCAGTTGATTCTATTTTTTCTGCTAAGTGAAGTGAAGTATGATATGGTACATCTTTATCACTCATACTATGTAATAAGCGTACTGGACATTTTATATCGATAATGTCTTCATTTAAAAGAATGTGTTTTCTCCCATCTTCAATTAAGTTTTTTGTTATCGGATATTTACAATTTTTATCATGCTTGGAAATGAAATCTATTATTCCATTAGAATATAATTCTTCTTTTTGCTCTTTAGAGAGCTTTTCAAATATTAGATTTTCAGTGAAATCAGGTGCAGAAGATATTCCTATTAATGCTGAAATTCTTTCTGGAAATGTAATAGCAGTGAGAAGCATTAGCCATCCGCCCATGCTTGAACCTATAATAATTTTTTTATCGTATGTTAATTCATTTATAATTCTTATACAATTTGAATGCCAATCACTTATTGTATAGTCAATAAACCTGCCGCCAGAATTTCCATGGCCAAAATAATCGAATAGCACTAGTTCTATATCATTCTTTTTGCAATATTCATATATAGCGTTTGCTTTAGTACCATTCATATTAGATGCAAATCCACCATAGAAAATTATAGAAGCTTTTGTTCCAGGTAATTTTCTATATGCTATATAATTATTATCGTGGTCAACTAACTTTTTATAATCCATATTCACGTAATCTAAACATTAAAACATTAAAAATAAGTATATTGTAGTCATATATTATGAAAAGAGTATTAAAGAAAAATTAATAAGATTATTTTACAGTATAAATTTTATAAAAGGTATATTATGAGATTTTATAAGTTTGTATTTTTATTTCTAGTGCTTTCTTTTTCATTTAATTCTTATGCTGCAGAGAACGAGGATGTTGTTAATCAGCAGGCTGGCAAGGTTACTGCTAAAGGTTCCGTAGAAAAAGATCTCACAAGAGAAGTAATATGTAAAACTATTAATTATATTCACTCAATAGGTGGACCACTTATGACAGTTGTTATTATTGGTTCTAGTATACTTGCAATATTTGGTAGAATGGCATGGCCAGCTCTTGTTGCTCTCGTTATCTTTTGCGGTGTGTTTTTTGGTGCTGCTACAGTTGTAGACAAGATGGTAGGCTCTAGCACAGAAAAATGTTCCTAAACATTTTGTTAGCGAGAATTAACAAACTTGAAATACAATGGTTGCCTGGTAAAATCAAGGAGAAATTTCCAATTAATGTTCCTGAAAAAAATTCGGGGACATTTATATTCCTCTAACTTAATAATGCAAGAGAATAATCTCCAAAAGGTAGGCATGACACCAAGCCATTTTTATTATAAACGCAATGAATAAAATCTCTCGGAAATGAAATAATTAACTGTAAAACACTTATGCTATCTGCTATAAAAAGTGTACTAAAATGTAGTAACAATAGATTGCTGAGCAGAGTGGCATAAGATAACACAAGAAACCTCCCAGCTTAGTAAGCCTAACAGAAACTATACATAAGGTAAATGTTTTACAAATTTTAAATTGATCATTTACCCCATGGTAAGGAAAACTCTAATGAGAAAAAAACTAATGTATTTTTCTAAGAGCTCTATATTCCCCTGCCATTATTTCTTGAAGACGGATGACCTTGAATATTAACCATATTATTCACCTTTCTCTTATTAACTTGAGTATCATCAATCTTGAATCCTTCACTTATCATTGTTTTACCTATTTTACCAAGTAACTTTTGATTCAAATCTTGAGATGCAATATTATCAGCAGCTGGTGGTTTGCCTACCTGTAACTCTTGATTCAAGTCTTTTGGACTATTTGTATTAACTTCTTTCTTTTGCAATAAAAACTTTTCTGACGCTAATTCGGTCATTTTAAATATGCCTTTCAATAGACTCTTTACTATATTACCTGTACCAGATATAAGATTCTTTCCTGCTTCAGAAAATTTGCCTTTCGACTCATAATCTGCAAGTGCTAAAGTAAGAACTATTGCCCCTACTAAAGGAGTTCCAATCATAAAAGCCAATGATACAGATAAAAATCTAGCTACATTCCCACTTAAAGTTGTACCTTCCTTTCTACTTGAAAGTTTTTCTACATTATCTTTCTTATCATCAACCTTTTTATTTTGTGTACCAATTTTCTCTTGCACAAGTGAAGAACTACCATTATTTGACTCACTGACCACACTCTGTTTTTGCACTTCATTATTATAACTTACCATACAAACTCCTTTGGTATAATTATAAGTATACTATATAACCCATAGATAATCAAGACATTTATTAGCTAATTGACTTTATTATCTTTTAGTCTTCCTAAATAGCATTTAACTTCATTGCTTATGTGATTACTAAACAATATAAGCGCTATCATATTAATTAATGCTAAGCAAGAAAATAAAGCACCACCTATATTAGAAATTGCCATAATATCTTTAGATAATCCAGAAAAAAATGCTACTATTACTACTGCTATGCGGTATAGCACTATACTTTTTGCACCAAATAAATATAGCCATCCCATTTCGCAGCAATATACAAATGAGATAACTGAAGAAAACGCAAACAACGGTGCTGCAATAGTTAAGAATATTGGAAACCAAGAAGAAACCGTCTCAAATGCTTTATAAGTAATTAATATTCCTTCTCCAATTCCTGTTTGATATGCCCCTGTTATAACTATCGTTATACCCGTTAAACAGCAAATTAACATAGTATCAAAGCATGGCTCTATCATAGCAACAAGCCCAGTTCTAACTGGTTCTTTATCTTTTGCTACTGCATGAGTAATTGATGCAGAACCAACGCCTGCCTCACTTGCAAAAATCGCTCTTTGAATCCCTGCAACAAATGCACCTACTATTCCTCCACCAGCAGCATTAAAATCTATCATGCTTGAAAATAAAATCTTTATTGCGTAACCAAGATTTTGAATATTAAATATAATAATCACAATGCAGCTACAAATATATGTTATTGACATAATAGGAACTAGTGCTGAAGATACATTTGCTATTCTTTTTATTCCACCAATGATTACTAGACCAAGTAGTGCAGAAATTATAGCAGAAAGAAACCAAGAATTATTATCTATCCAGCTTGAATAACCGGATAGTATTGTAACCATTTGATTACTTTGAAATGCAACGCTTCCACCAAGACCAGATAATATAAAAAAAACAGCATATATAGCAGCTAAAATAATTCCAATTCTTTTAAAACCTAATTCTTCCAAACCATTTCTAATATATAAAAATGGACCGCTAAATAATTCCTTTTTGCTTCCTTCCCTATGTTTGAATGCTAGAGTTACTTCAGCAAACTTTGCTGACATACCAAAAAAACCAGTAACCATCATCCAAGGCACCGCACCAGGTCCACCCATTGACACTGCAATTGCAACACCTGCAACTGTACCAAGACCTACTGTACTTGAAAGTGCTGTAATAAATGCCTGTAAATGTGTGATGTGACCATCGTGATGATCAGTATCATATTTACCACCCAGAATTTCAAACGCATGCTTAAACATTCTGACATTAAGAAACTTAAATTGCAAAGTCAAAAGAACGTAACCAAATGCTACAAGGAGTAGCACAAATGGTATATAAAAAACCTTAAAAAACAGTACATTATTTATAAAATCACTCATTCCATTCAATACGGTATCATGTAAACCTGAACTGTATGCATTATTAAAAAACAAGGAAAAGAGCAGTGTACAAAATATTTTATAAACCATGATTAACACTCCTTTTAGAATTATAATAAAAATTTACTATATTTAAAATTTCTTCTCTTAACAGGTACATTGAAGTAGTATTTAAAATAAAAAGACACATAAATAAACTATCACCTAGATAAGATATAAACTCTATATTTTTTGACATACAGCTCATATATACTGAAATTACTATGAAAATCCTAAATAATATAAGCATTTTTTTATTATCAAACAAATATAGTAAAGCAACTTCGCAGTAGTAACTGTAGGCTATTATTGTTGAAAATGCAAAGGAAAATATTATTATGGGAAAAATAAACTTATTAATTATTGGAAAAGCTTCTGAAAATATTGAATTAATCAATGTAATATCACCAACACCACTCATGTTGTGCATGCCAGTAATTATTATTACGAGGCCTGTTAAAAATGAAATTACTATTGTATCTATAAATGGTGCTATCATTGCAACGGAACCAGCTTTAACTGGATCTTTTTCCTTTACAGCAGAGTGTGCTATAGCTGCTGTTCCAGTTCCTGCTTCGTTAGCAAACACAGATCTCCTTACTCCAACTATTAAACCAATTAAAAGTCCTCCTTCTATAGCTGATTTACTCATAATATCTTGAAATATTAAAGATAAAGCGCTAAGTAAGTTACTTTTATTTACATATATTAAATATGCACACATTCCTATATACAATAGGATCATAATAGGTGCCAAGTGAGTTGTTACAAAAGCAATACGTTTTATCCCTCCAAGAATCACAATTAGAACAAGAAAAGATATTGGGATAGATGCATTATATTCAAAAAGGTTGCTTGCCAGAGCTGAAATTTGATTTGCTTGAAAAGGTATGCCGCCACAAACCATTGCAATAACAAGAATAACAGCATAAGTAGATGCAAAAATTTTACCAGCTATAGGACATCCAATTTTTACAAGACTATGTTTAATGTAATAAAATGCCCCACCAGTTGTTTTTTTGGAACGATGGGAAAAAGCAAGAACCACTTCAGCAAATTTTATTGACATACCAAGCATACCAATAACCATCATCCAAAAAATAGAACTTGGTCCTCCTATAGTAATTGCTATTGCAACACCTGAAATTGTGCCAAGACCAACTGTTCCAGATATCACAGTGGCGAACGCTTGTATATGTGTGATTATACCTCTATTGTTTTTATCATACTTAATATTGAATAACGTTTGTATCCCATACTTAAACAATCTAAAATTAACAAATTTAAACTTTATTGTACAAAAAACTCCAGCAGTAATAACCCATACAATTATAAATGGGACGTTAAACACTTTAAAGTATAGAAATGAGTTTAATAACTCACTTGTCTTCGTTACTATAAAATTAGTTATTTTCTCCATTATAATATAAAGAATCTTTAAATTTTAAAGACTACTTGAAAACAAAAAGTAAAACACTAAAACTTTTTCATTATAGGACTTAAAGATTTTTTTACTTAGAGAATAGATTATATTATATACACTAAAATGCAAAAAATTTAAAAATATATTTTATGAACCTCTTGAGACTCTTACTTTTTTCACTATATCTATCATTATGTTTATACCGTTGTGTTTTGCAACCAATGATAACCAAATTACATGGAAAAATCAAAAAATAGGTGAATTGCTAGCAAAAGGGAAA
>NZ_JAZHPY010000002.1:0-31187 GCF_036711655.1 Wolbachia endosymbiont of Pentidionis agamae
TATTACAACTTCCGGGTTAATTAAGTATGAGTATTGGGGTCTTCTAGACTTTGCTTATCCTATAAACAAGATGAAAAAAGGGCATTACTGTGTTCTTTGTATAAGTTCTGCAGTAAATATTATAAATGAGTTTAAACGTAGAGCTAATTTAAATGAAGATATCATTCGATATCTTAATGTTCAAGTAGATAAAGTATTTGAGGATACTACATATATGGAGAGTAATAAACATGAAGAGTAAGATAAGTAGCACAAAAAGAAAAAATAACAAAGGTGTTTTTGGCCTCTATTCTAACAATAGATCTATTTTTAGGCATACTAAGGTTTGTGCTTTAATTTCACATTCAAAAGATGATATAGATTATAAAAATAAAAGTTTGTTGTCTAAGTTTACCTCCGATTATGGGAGGATATTACCAAAAAGGTTAACAGGAGTTTGTGCAAAAAAACAAAGGATGTTAGCTAAGGCAATTAAAAGAGCTCGCTATCTAGCACTTCTTTCTTACTGTACTGAAAAAATATAGGTGACACATGTTAATAATTTTAAAAGAAAATATTAAAGCTTTAGGTAGGCTTGGTGAAGTTGTTAAAGTTAAGCCTGGTTATGCACGCAATTTTCTTTTTCCACAAAAAAAAGCAGTTAGAGCTACTAAGGAAAATATGGCACAATTAGAGAATAAACGTTTACTTCTCGAAGAAGAAAATGAACAAAAGTTAGACTTAGCGAATAAGATTGCAGTATCGTTAGATGGTAAGTTTGTTGTATTAGTTAGGCAAGCTTCAGAAGATAGAAAGATTTTTGGTTCTGTAACTACACGTGAAATTGCGAAAATTTTATCTAGTGAAGGGTATGAAATAAATCATAGGATCTTGTCTTTTAATGGAATAAGTATAAAAAGTTTAGGTGAATATCAAGTAAGTGTGGAATTACATAGTGAAGTAATAGTGCCAATTACTATATATGTGGTAAGATCTGAAGTAGATGCAATTGCCCTCAAGAAGGTCAAGTTGCAGGATTCAGAAAAAGCTTCAGAAGATGCGGAGTAATGCTATTGGAATTATCATATTTGAAGATTTTCTAGAGATGTTATGATTCCTCGTTATAGCCGTAAGGAAATATCTTCTATCTGGGGGGAAAATAATAAGTTCAATATATGGTTTAAAATAGAAAAATTGGCTTGTGAAGCTCAAGTGAAGTTGCAAGTAATTCCAAAGAGTGTAATTGAAAAGCTTTCTGGTATTATAAGCTATAATGTTGAGCGTATTAACGAAATTGAATCCATAGTAAAGCATGATGTGATTGCCTTTTTAACTTATATTGCCGAAGAAATGGGAATTGATATACGTTACCTTCATTATGGAATGACCAGTTCTGATATCTTAGATACTACCTTTTCTGTACAGCTGAAAGAGTCAGCTAGCATTTTATTAAAGAACATAGAAGATTTACTTATAGCATTGAAAAAAAAGGCCTTTGATTATAAAGATACTTTATGTGTTGGACGCAGTCACGGGATGCATGCAGAGCCAATGACCCTTGGGATAAAATTTGCTAGATTTTATGCTGAATTTGAACGTCATTATCAAAGGTTAGGTACTGCACAAAAAGAAATTTCAATTTGTAAAGTATCAGGTGCTGTTGGTAACTTTGCACATATAGAGCCATATGTAGAAGAGTATGTAGCAAAAGGTATGGGGCTTATTTCTGAAACAATATCCTCACAAGTAATTCCACGAGATAGATATGCGGTGTTTTTTTCAACTTTAGGAATTATTGCTAGTTCTATAGAAAATATTGCAATTGAAATTCGTCACCTGCAAAGAACTGAGATTAATGAAGTATCTGAATATTTTGATGTTGGACAAAAAGGTAGTTCTGCTATGCCACATAAATGTAATCCTATTTTAAGTGAGAATTTAACAGGGTTATCACGTTTAATACGTAGTTATGTGTTTCCTGCGCTAGAAAATATTGCATTATGGCATGAGAGAGATATATCGCATTCATCTGTTGAAAGGTGCATTGCTCCTGATGCATGTATAGCAATGAATTTTGCTTTGACTCGCCTCACAGATCTAATAGAAAAAATGGTTATTAATGAGGAAAATATTGAAAAAAATCTACATTGTTCAAGAGGTTTAATTTTTTCACAACGAGTATTACTTGAACTTATAGACTCAGGCTTAACAAGAGAAAAAGCATATGAGATTGTGCAGAATAATGCTATGAAAGTTAAAAAAAATAATAGTGATTTTCTTGCTGAATTAAAACAAGATAAATTCTTAGCTGAACTCATAACATTAAAAAAGCTTGAATCGTTATTTGATTTCACGTACTATATAAAATACGTAAACTATATATATAATAAAGTTTTTAAATAGAGGCTGAGTAGCTCAGTTGGTAGAGCAGGAGGATCATAATCTCTTGGTCGTGGGTTCAAGTCCCTCCTCAGCCACTTTACCTTTTAACCATATTTTTTATAAACACCTTGTTATAACCCCAATTCCGGATTACTGCGTGAAATAAATTAGTGAAATGCTAGCCTTTTTAGGTTGTATAGAGTAAGAAACTAGTATAGAAACGATGTAAAAAAATTCACAGAGATCTGTGTCTACTATGCTCAATCTCAAACTTATTTTTAGGCAATAGGCCTATTACATAACCATACTAGAAGCTAAAAAGAAGGCAAAAGGAGGTAAACTATTTGTTTGTTCATGTGATAAAAATGCTGTATTTGATGTATTTTAGTGATATATTGTTAATATAAATACCAATACCTAATTGAGGATTGAGGAAAAATTAGAGCAAATTAATAACAAAACTGAAATCTAAAGTAAAGTCTATCAATAGATGATTTTTACTAACACTGAATTTAAGTTAAAAAATATAAATTAAGTTTAACAGCTTCTTCAATTTTAATTTTTTCAACTTGCGATCTTTCCAATATAAAAAAGATGTTATTGACTGCCTATGCCATAGTCTAAATATCTTATATAACTTTAGTAAATTTTTCACTATACTTCTACGCACTTTCTAAATAAAATTTTGAGTTTACAATCTCTTTATTATTTAATTTTTCCCCAATTTTTGGAAACAAAGTATTCCTGATCAAATACTCCTTGATTTGTTCTTTATCTACGTCTTCCAATTTCTCGGTTACTTCATTATAAATTACACTCGCTTTACACATAGTATAAAGAAAATTAAAGGAATGTGGTTCAGAAAAAGGGTAAGTTGAGAATAGAAAATGGGTTAAACTGGCTATTATGGCGGGTTTTGCGTTATATTAAAATTAGCATGGAGAGAAGTTCACGAATAAATGGTTTGGTGGGCCTGGGAAGAGTTGAACTTCCGACCTCACGCTTATCAGACGTGCGCTCTAACCACCTGAGCTACAGACCCGTAAGGTTATATTTAAGCTAAAACTTGAGCTGAAATAATGTCAATAAAAATTTTCTTGTTCGATGACCTTCTAAAATTAACACAGCCCTCTACTTTAGCAAAAATTGTGTGATCTTTACCAATTCCAACATTTTTGCCAGGATAAAACTTTGTGCCTCTCTGACGAACAATAATATTGCCTGGAAAAACCTTACCATTTCTTTTTATTCCTAATCTACGCCCTATCGAATCTCGGCCATTACACGAGCTACCACCAGCTTTTTTTGTAGCCATATATACCCCTAAAGAACAATTTCATTAATACGAAGAACAGTAATGTACTGCCTATGACCATTTTTTCTTCTATAATTTTTCCTTCTTCTTTTCTTAAATATGATTATTTTTTTATCTCTGCGCTGCTCCAATACTTCAGCTTTAACAACAGCACTATTAGAAATAGATAAATCTTCATTTAAAGCAGATTGAAAGCATATAACTTTATTGAGCTCCACTACCTTACCAACCTCAGCATCTAACTTTTCTACCTTTAATACGCTACCTTTACGTATTAAATACTGCTTACCTCCAGTTTTTATAACTGCAAACATATAAACTTGAAACGTAATAAAATTTTAATTATAAGTACTATTTTAATCTGTGTCAATAAATAGGCTGAACTGAACTGAAAAATAAATACAAAACTCTGTTTAACAGATGATAAGGAAAAAATACTCCATATATAACTTTGCTCATACACGGAAAGTATTGTGATATTTATTTATCTTTCAACCTACATCTCAGGTTAGCACGCAAAGAAAGTATAAGAACCTGTTTTGAATCTCGGATAGAGTAGATAAAATAAGCACATATTAAAAATGAGGTATATCTATGCGAAAAAGTTATCCAAGTGATGTAAGTCGAAAGCAACTTGAAAAAATCAGAGCAATTTTGGAAAATAGTAGAAAAAACAAGACCAAGAAAACTTATTGAGGTATTTTGTGGAGTATTGTATGTCCTGAAAAGGTTGCTGCAATGGAAAATAGACCTCTTTAACCATACTAAAATCTAGTAAAATAATATGAAAGGAGTAAAGCATATTTTAAGTTTTATCACAAAAAATATTGAGGTTGATTTATTTAACTATAATAATTAACATTATATATCTTGTTTTTTTATAAAAATTTAGCGGAATCTTTATATAGAAATGATACAGTTAATAAAAGAAAAAATAATTAGCTCAATTAATGTAGTCAGTATAAATATTATTGATGAATCAGAAAAACATGCAGATCATTATTTTTCTTCGTCTTCTACATTGCCTTCGCATATTAAGTTAATATTAATATCTGATGATTTCATAGGAATGAGTATTTTCAAGAGACATAAGTTGCTTTATGAATTATTAAAAGATGAAGTAAAACTTATACATGCAATTTCTCTTTTATTATATACACAAGCTGAATACAAAATAAAAAATAGAGTGTGAAGGAAAAATCTCTAGTAATTAAAGCAGGAAGGGAATTTAAAGATTATAAAGGTTCTATAAATCCTCCAGTTTATCATTCCTCTACTATACTCTTTTCTACTTATAAAGACTATTTGAATGCAAGAGATGGAAAAAGTACAGCTCATAAAATAGATTGTAGCTACGGTGACGCAAGCAACCCTACCATTCAATGTTTTGCAGATGCGCTTGGTAAAATTGAAGGAAGGGGTCAAGCATTAATTTACCCTTCTGGTTTATTTGCTCTTACTTTTGTTATTTTGACTTTTAGTAAAGCTGGTTCTCATATTTTAATACAAGACAATAGCTACTATAGGTTAAAAAAGTTTGCTGAGAGTGAGTTGTCAAATAGAAGTATAGATGTAACTTTTTATGATCCAACTCAGGATATAGTTCATCTTATTCGTGATAATACATCACTCATAATGATTGAAACACCAGGTTCTGTTACTTTTGAAATTGCAAATATAGAACATATAGTAAAAGTTGCGAGAAAGTATGGTATTTCTACTGTTTGTGATAATTCATGGGCAACTCCTTTGTTATTTAAGCCTCTAGACTATGGAGTTGATATTGCACTATATTCTGTGACTAAATATTTAGCCGGTCATTCTGATTTGCGTATGGGAGCCATTCTTGCTGAAGGTAAAATTTTAAATTTACTTTATGAAAGTTATAAGAACTATGGAATAACTGTACAATCACATAATTGTTACTTAGCTCACAGGGGACTAAAAACATTATGGATACGTATTAAGCAGCATCAGAGCACAGCAATTAAGGTAGCAAAATGGCTAAATACGCATCCAAAAGTTAGTCATGTTTTATATCCTCCACTACCTTCGTTTCCTCAGCATACATTATGGAAAAATTATTTCAAGGGAGCAGGAGGTTTATTTAGCATAGTGCTTGATCGAAAATATTCAGAAAAAGAATTAAGTAATATTGTTGATCATATGAAAATTTTTGGTATAGGAGTTTCATGGGGAGGATGTGATAGTTTAGTACTGCCAATAGATCATAAACATATGCCAAGATCTGTTATGCCACCTGATTATAATAGAAGTTATATAAGAATATTTTGTGGTCTAGAAGACCCTGATGATTTAATTTCTGATCTGGATGTAGCTTTAGCAAGGCTAATCTAACCACAAAAACCCTCTATTTCTATACTTCCTTTGTTGGCCAACCCATAGTTGGAGTTATTATGCTTCACAAATTAGTTCATTTTTGAGTTTTAAGATATGCTCTGAGGTAGTTGTCTATATTAGAATAAGTGTTCTATTTGTGTATTGAAGTCTTGATCTTGACTAGAACAATTACATTTTATCTTGTAATTTATTATAGGTAGTATAAGATAAAATTTTAGTTTACGTATTGTAAAGGCTAAAGGTACAAATGGTAGAAAATATAGGTAAAGTAGTTAAGGTAACTCAGGCTACAGTTGATTTAGAATTTGAAAAAGAATTACCAAAAATATTAAATGCTCTAAGGAGTAAGTCAAAGTATAATAAAAGAGAGTTGACATTAGAGATTGCACAACATGTAGGAGATAATGTTGTTCGTTGTATTGCTATGGACAGTACTGATGGAATTTCAAGAGGTGATGAATTTATTGATACTGGTGCTCCAATTTCAGTAGCTGTGGGGCGTGCAACTTTAGGTAGAATTTTCAATGTTGTTGGAGAAGTTATAGATGAGTGTGGACCATTAAAAGGAGAGTATAGCTTACAAGAGATATATAAAAAATCACCTTCTTTTACTGAGCAAAAAATACAAAATGAAGTATTAGTTACAGGAATAAAGGTTATAGACTTACTAGCACCATATTCAAAAGGAGGGAAAATAGGTTTGTTTGGAGGTGCTGGAGTTGGTAAAACAGTTTTAATCATGGAATTAATAAATAACATTGCAAAAGCTCATAAAGGGTTTTCCGTCTTTGCAGGAGTTGGTGAAAGAACACGTGAAGGTAATGATTTATATCATGAAATGATTACTTCTAAAGTTATAGATATTGATGAGCATGAAAAGTCCAGGGCCGTTTTAGTTTATGGTCAAATGGGTGAGCCTCCAGGAGCAAGGGCTAGAGTTGTACTAACAGCACTGACCATGGCTGAGTACTTTCGAGATCAAGAACATCAAGATGTGTTATTTTTTGTTGATAATATTTTCAGATTTACTCAAGCTGGTTCTGAAATTTCTGCTTTACTTGGAAGAATACCTTCAGCTGTTGGATATCAACCGACACTTGCAACAGATATGGGCATAATGCAAGAAAGAATAGCATCAACTGTATCTGGTTCAATTACCTCTGTGCAAGCTATATATGTTCCTGCAGATGATCTAACTGATCCTGCATCAGCTACTACGTTTTCTCATTTAGATGCAACTACAGTGCTATCTAGGCAGATTGCTGAAATTGGTATATATCCTGCTATTGATCCTTTAGACTCAACTTCTCAATCCTTGTCACCTGATGTAATAGGTGAAGAGCACTATAAAGTTGCTTCAGATGTAAAGAGAATTTTACAAAATTATAAGTCTTTACAAGATATTATTGCTATACTTGGTATGGATGAGCTTTCCGATGAGGATAAACTAACTGTAAATAGAGCACGTAAAATTCAAAGATTTCTTTCACAACCTTTCCACGTTGCTGAAGTATTTACTGGTATGTCAGGTAAATTTGTGAGTCTTTCTGATACTATCTCTAGTTTTAAAGGAATTGTTGAAGGTAAATATGATGATTTACCGGAAGCTGCTTTTTATATGGTAGGGAGCGTAAATGAAGCAGTAGAAAAATCTAAGCTAATGAAGGTTGAAAATAAAAACTGAGTTTCATGAATACTTTTAAAGTGCAATTTATTTCCCCTGATGATCAATTTGTATTTAATGATGTTTTATCTATTTTAGTTAATGGGCGAGATGGAGAGTTTATGATTCTAGCAGATCATGCCCCTTATCTAATTTATGCTCTACCTGGAATCATTACTATAAAAACTTTAAATAAGATAGAACAAAAAATTGTAATTAGTAGTGGAATATTAAAAGTTATAAACAACTTCTGTGAAATAATAGTTAATGAAGTTCACATGTTTAATTCATGATGAATCTCTACTAAAAAATAATGCTACTAATGTATACTTAAAATATATTGAACGAGAATAACATGGAAATCTTTCTTGACAGTGTAAGCCTTGACGATATTAAGGAGTTTAAGGAGTTTATTGATGGCATCACAACTAACCCTTCGCTCATAGCAAAATCAGGGCATAAAGATAAGTATGAAGACTTAGTACATGAAATATGTAAAACTATAAAAGGTCCAGTGAGTGTTGAAGTTATTGCAGATTTTTGTGAGGATATGGTCAAGGAAGGTCTTAGGTTAGCAAAAATTTCAAGCAATGTTGTTATAAAATTACCACTTACTTATGATGGATTGCTTGCATGTAAAATTTTATCTGTGAAACATAATATAGACGTCAATGTAACTTTATGTTTTTCTTCTGGGCAGGCATTACTTGCTGCTAAATCTGGTGCTCATTTTATTTCTCCATTTGTTGGACGTTTAGATGATATAAGTTGTGATGGATTATCCTTAATAGAGGAGATATGTACTATATACTCTAATTATAATTTTAGCACAAAAGTACTTGTTGCTTCAGTGAGGAGTTCACTTCATGTTACTGAATCCGCAAAGCTTGGAGCACAATCAGTCACAGTACCGACAAAAGTACTCAAACAATTAATCAGTCATCCTCTTACAGGTCAAGGTATTACTATATTTGAAAAGGATTGGAAATAAAGTATGATAAATGCGATAATGCCCTACATTTATTTCCTAATACCATTTAAAGTACTTTTACCAATCAATTACCAATCAATTTTTTTATCTTGGGGTTTTATTTGTAGTATAGATATAAAACTAATTAATGCACAAATAACAAGGTAAATACCAGATGAAAATTCTGTTCCAGTTTGTTTTATAAGCCACATACATATATATGGAGAAATACCTCCAAAAACTCCTGCAGATATATTATTAGCTAGGCTAAAGCCAGTACATCTAACCTTTGTTGGAAATAGCTCTGAGATGATAGCATTATACACTCCAAAAGATGCAGCTATTGGTATGCTAAATAGCATATAGGTAAAAATTATAATGTAGTGATTGTTTGAATGCATAACCAGAAATACTGGTAAACTAATAAAAATTAATATAATGAGCACAGGAATCATAACATTTTTTCTGCCTATTTTATCTGACAGAGTTGCAAAAAGTACTGCAAATATTCCGAATATAATATCCACTATAATTCTCAATAAATTTTTAATATCAAAACCAAAAAGGATTAATTCTTTAATATAGATATTATAAGACATTATCACTGAGTAAACTATTGAGTTTTGAGCAATACCAAGCCCAATTGAAAGAATAAAGGCTCTTTTATGATCTTTTATTAATTCTAGAAATGGTGAATTTGATAAATCACCACGAGTTTTATGGGTTTTATATGCTAGGCTTTCCTCCATTATATATCTCATAAGAAATCCTATTATACCCATGAAAAAACAGAAATAAAAAAGTAACCTCCAACCCCAAATTTCATAATTTTCATTAGTAAAATTTTGACATATAGATATCATTATAAAGCATAAAACTGAGCCAAGCCCACCACTAAAAGCTTTGAGACTACCCAAAAACCCCAAATTTTTTTTACTTTTTGAACTTTCTATTAAAAAAGCTGAGTTGATACCAAGTTCTCCTCCTGCAGCTGTCCCCTGTATTATTCGACAAAATACAAGTAAGACAGGAGATAATATGCCAATCTCTTTATAACTAGGTATAATTCCGATGATAGTAGACGGTATTGAAACTAGTATTACTGATAAAAGCAACATTTTCTTTCTTCCATATCTGTCACTTACATATCCAAAGATTAGTGCACCAATTGGTCTGAATCCAAAGCCAACTGCGATAGTAACAAGAAACTTAGTTGTACTTGAGTAATGACTTTCTGAAGGAAAAAAAACATTACTTAATATATTGACTGACACTCCAAACAGTGTCATTTCATACCATACAATCATGTTGCAAATTATGCCTGACAGTATTGCTTTTTGAATATTGGTCAATCTCACACTGATTTTAGTAAATTACATATAACATCGGGGCGGAGAGATTTGAACTCCCGACCCCTTGGTCCCAAACCAAGTGCGCTAGCCAAACTGCGCCACGCCCCGATATTTACTAGATTATCAATTTATTGATAACTACGCAATAGAGTTGATTTGTATAAAACTTTCTAAAAGCTTCTGCATATTATAAAAAACATTAAAAATTATTATAGTAGTTTAAAAATTCAACAGGGTGAGTAGTCATATTTAATTTTTTTATTTCTTCACTTTTCATTTTTATATAATAATCAATGCATTGGTCAGTAAATACTTCACCTTTGAGTAAAAATTTTCTATCGTGATTCAAAGATTCTAATGCTTCTTGCAGAGATGTTGCCGCTTTTACTTCAGTTACAGTTTTAGGGTCTATTTTGTTTTCTATACCATCAATTCCTGCCATAAGTTGTGCAGCAAGAAAAAGGTAAGGGTTTGCTGATGGATCAGGAAAAGATAATTTTATATCGGCACTTGCATCGTATGATGTATCATCTAACTCCATAAGCCTCTTGTAACTATTTGTCATTGGATTACTAAATGCATTAATCGCCTTTATATGTTTTTTTATACCACCCATATAGTGCATTTCATTATTCGCTTGAAGTAGTGAACAGTAAAGATGCAAGCTGCATCCTTCTTCTTCAATTAGTGGCTTAGGCATAAAAATTGCAGATTTACCGTAAGAGTGAGCAACGTTATGTATTACATATTTAGATTTTTGTATATAATCCGCAGTATTAAAAAAATTATCTGAATTTACTCTAATTGAGTGTCTAGAGGATGTAATTTTTTGATGGCATAGTGGTGATTTAATGCCTGCTTCCCCCAGCATTGATAGCATTTCTGACCTTATATCATGTATTAGATCTAGTGAAGAAAGAGGATAATTTTTACAGTATTTACGATTATTATATCTATTTGTGCTGCTATCTACAGGAGTAAAACTAACATGAGAAATATATGGATCAATCTTTAACTTGATTTCATCAAAAATGAAAAATTCTATTTCAAAATCAAATTGTATCTTTTCTAGAGTTTTGGTGAAACTTATATAGTCAAGAGCTTTTTTCGCAATCGACCTTGAATCATAAAATTCCCTTTTACCACATGTCATCACATTGCATAATACTGAAGCTGTTGGTTGAGCACAAAATGGATCACTAAATATTGTGTTTATATCAGGAGCGATTACTATATTTTCTTGTAGTTCCTTCTCATAATAAGTAATACCATCAGTAAAAATGGAACCATTTATTTTATTTATATCATATGCAATACCACAAAACTTTCCAAATAAATCTGTAAAATGAAATTTAAAAAAATTTATTGAATTTTGTTCTATGAATTCTTTTAGGTTAATCATATGGATAAATAAAATTATTAAAAGAGTGTAATTCAGTAATGTTTATTACGCAATTTATTTTCTACACGCATAAGTTTTGGTTTGATTAAGCTTAATAAATAGTGTATTTTATAAAATAGATCCTGTAGCTCAGTCGGTAGAGCACTTGACTTTTAATCAAGGTGTCGCGCGTTCGATTCGCGCCGGGATCACTATATAAAGAGATCCCATAGCTCAGCTGGTAGAGCAGCTGACTCTTAATCAGTAGGTCGTGTGTTCGAATCACACTGGGATCATTTTGTTCTTAGTAAATAATGAAAATCTTTATTTAAAAATCTTAGTAGTTATTCTTATGATTTATACTTAATTTGCATATCAAAGTAAGCAAAATTTAATATTATGTTATTACTATAAATACTAGATTCAATATGATACGTAAAATTATGAACGACTTTGTTACGGTAAAAAGGAAAGATGACATAGTGATTTCAGTTTTTCAGGATAATGAAGAAAAAGTTGTAAAAATATCTGACCTTAATCAAGCTGCAGAAAATTTATTAGAATATAGTAAAGACGAATTAGTAAATGAACCTCTAGTTTATATCCTGAGTAAGAAAGTAGCAAATTGCATAAACGACTATCTTGATTACACTAATAATAATCAAGACCTATCTGATGTACTTTCTAAAATTATAGATTTCTGTTTAGTTTCAAAAACGGGGCAAAACATCAGAGTAAAAGTAAAAATTTTTCGTACTGCACAGCTAGTTTATAGCAGAGTAAGCTATGAACTACTAATACGTAATATTAGTAATTTGCATCAATTAAATATTTTTAGAAATCAGTACCTTGAGCATGTCAATAAAAAATATAAATATCATAGTTCACTCAATATATTAGATAACTATTCTTCTATATTAGAGCTAGAGGTTATGCTAAAATTTGCTTCTAAATATAAAATTAATCTAGTTGTAGGCATTATGAGCTTAGATTTTGTAAAGAGTGATAATACTGAGATTGTATTCGGAATTATTGTAGAGTATTTTTATAAAAATAGTCGTAGTGATGACTTTTTGGGATATATAGACTATGAAAAAATGATTTTTGTGTTAGTAAAATGTAGCCCAAGTGATTCACAACAAGTAGTTGAGCGTCTTCACTCTGCAATTAACAAGCAGTTGCTTGAGCGAAACTTACAAACCATATCTATAGGTTACACAAATATTGATTTTGAAGTTAATATTATTGAATTATTCAGAAAAATTAACACTGCTTTATCTTATACTCAACGTGATGGTGGTAATACTACAAAGTTTGTGCGCTACTCATGATTCTTGAAATATATTAAACTTTTATTTGTCACAACTACGGTGCTAGCAATTTTATCGTGCCAAGTTTGACAACGCTTATTAAAATGTGACATAAAAAAACCTAAGAATAATGGTACAACTGATAGGATAAAAGCAAAAAACCTCTTTATTGCTTGTTTAAATGTTATTTTTTCAAATGTTACTGAATCTACAACCCTTAATCCAAAAATTAATTTTCCAGGTGTTGCAGATAATTTTACCCATGTGTACGTTACATAACTAGAGAGCATTAGGAGCTGCATAACTTGGTTTAGTATATTGCACTTTATAAACTGATTCAGTGCTGTTTCTTCCTCAAAAGAAAGAGGTACTTGCATCGGAAACTTAGCTAATGCTTGGCTTAGTATTTCTTTATCGAATAAAGTTAGAGTTATGTAATGTACTGCATAACCAAAAAAATAAAGTAGCAATACTATAATCATAAGATCAAGTAATATAGATAAATAACGCCTCATGCCTGTAACATAACATATGCCATTTTCATCTTTTTTTACATTCTGAGTAACCATTAAAGATGAAATGGAAGAAAGAATTGCAAGGAAACGGTTAATTAAACTATTAATCATACTTAAATTTCATAAAATTATAAACTTGATTATAAGTAATTGACTACCTATAATCAACAGACCTCTTTCAGATGTATTATATGATACTCATTGACTCACACCAATTCTGAAAGGGGTTTAGTACAAAAAAATTATTTCCTATTTATTATACGCAGTAGTAGATCTATTAAGTGAATTGGCAAATTTTCCTCCTTGTCTACTGTGTGATGTAGTTGAAGTTATACTAACATTACCTACGCTTGTACCTGGTTTCATGCTTTCTTCAAAAACCTTTGGATTCAGTCGATATTCACCATTATTGTTATCAACAGATACTATTTTATCTTTTTCTAATAAATTTAATATTTTTTTTGCAAATAGTTCAGTAGATTCTTTTGACCACCAATGGTTTGATAATGTTTTTATCATAGTCTCTCTTAATAAAGAAGCATGTTCTTCTTTTTTGTCAGATTTCTTATCATTAAAATCTTCAATTATAGACTTGCACAATTCCTTAGCTTGTTTATTTTTATCATCTTTAATCTTTAATTCTTTTAAGTATACAGCTATAAATTTTTCTAATTGATTATATAGATCTTTTTCCGAACAAGTGCTTTTTGGATTAGTTAATAATGCATTTACCGAATAATACTTTTCCTTTACAACTTTACCTGCTTTACCGCTCTGCATTTTTTCCTTTCCTACTTCATAAAGATTATCATGTATTTTATGAAGTAATGTTTCTTCTTTAAGTAGAATATTTTCTTCTTTTATGTCACATATAATATTACTTACAACTGAATAACAAATGTTTTCACTTCCTTTTAATTCAGGAAATTTTTTTATTAGTTCCTCATCTATTTTAGATATGTTTCCTTTAAGATTTATATTAAGTATATTTTTAAATAAATGTTTAAATTGTTTAGCAGTACTGTTTTTAGAAGTTTTAGTATCAGTTGAATTTGTAGAACTTAAGCTAGCACTGCTATTATTACGAGTTATGTTTCCTGTTGTAGATTGATCATCAATACTACTATTAGTTTCATTTGCACTATAATTCTCTGGTTCTGCTTTCTCGTTGTGATTACTGATAATTTGTTGTTGCTGTTTTTCTTTGCTATCACTTAAGATAGAATCTATTTGTTCTATTGACAATTGTTTATTTTCATGTTCTTGTCGTAATTGATCTTGTAAAAATGCAGAAAAAAGCATGAGTTGCTTAATCACACCGTCAGAGAGTTTTTCTTGAGTTTTAAGATAAGAGATTGCTTCAAAAAGGTACCTTAATTTGCTAATATATTCTTTATTTGTATTTTTTAATGCTGCTAATTGCTTTTCTGCTGCTTTTATCTCGTCTTTCTTTTTATCTAGTTTACTACGTAATTTAACAGCCCAACTATCTAGTTTTTTAACTTCATCTTCTAATATTTTATTTTTCTGCAAAGCATCATTTAATTCTTCCTTCAACTTCCCGATTTTAATTTCTAAATCATTCTTATTTGCTAATTCAGCTTTCTGATGATCTAAATCTCTTTTTACTTCTTTTATTTGATTGTGTAACCTTTGTTCATTTTCTTTAGAAACTTCTTCTAATTCTTTAAGCTGTTCTTGTTCTGTTTTTAAGATTCTTTTGTAATTCTTCCACATATTGCTCACTTTTTTGTATAGTAGTATCACGATTATTTAACTCACTTTTTAATTGATTCATGTCATTATCTTTTTTTCCTAAGATTCGCCCGTATTCTTCATTTAACTGATTGTTCTGCTTATCGCTTTTCTCTAACTCTTTTTGTAGTTCTTTATTTTCTTGTTTTAATCTTAGTAATTGATTTTCGAGATTAATAATTTTTGATTTTTTTGTATCTAACTCTTTCAGCTGACCCAGAAGTTCTGCTACATTCTTTTTTTCTACATCTATATTTTTTTTAGAATGTTCTAATTCCTTTTTTAGTCTTTGATTTTCACTTTCTAGTGACATACTTTTCTCATTAGCTTCATTCAAACTTTTAGTTAATACAGATGTCTCATTTCCTTTATTTTTTATAAGGTCATCAATAGTTTTTTTTAAACTCTGCTTTTCTATCTCTAATTCACTGTTTTTAGATTGTAGTTCAGTAATTTGCTTTTCGAAATTCCGTAATTTTTCTTCGAATCGCTTTACTATCTTTTCTGAGGTTTTTAACGATTCGATTTTTTCCTCAAGAGCATTTTGTAATTCCACTAATTTATTAGCAATATCATTATATTCTTTCTGTTTTGTCTCCAAGATTTTTTTGTATTTCTCTTCTAATGCATTAACTCTCTCTTTTGAACTATCTAACTCATCTTGAAATTTCTGTATCTCACTTTCAAGTTGCTCTTTTTCTTTCTTTAATGCTTCATTTTCTTCTTGTAGTTTTACTAACTGTTCTTCTAGTTGTTGTATTTCTTGATCTTTTGAAACTTCCCCAGGTTGAGTTGGTGATTTATGTCTATCTGTATTATATGCAGGCCTATCAGTTTTTTTCTTAAATATGCTTCTAATTTGTGTTAATAACCAATCGATAAACTTTTTGAACCAATTCTCTTTGTGTTGTGCATCTGGACCAATATCACATGATACACTGTTGTCTTTTTTAGTTGACATAATATTCCTCTTATATTTAATAAAAAATTTTTTCTCTCCTAAAATTTGGTTAGACTTTCCTGAGGGCATAGGAAAGTCTGGTTATGCTACTACAAAGGAGAAATGTAGCAACACAATATTATATAAATTAATATTAATAATATATAAATTTATATTTTATATTCTATATTTAATCTAAATAATTAAGATGTCAAGTAGTATTAACGATATTTTATTCAATTTATGGTAGAATATCTTTGTTACTACTCGCGCATAAAATATTTTGTGCTCTTTCTATAGAATTTATCAATTCTTGATTTTGATCTTTTACGTTTATAACTTGGGCAATGGGGTTAGCAGGAAAGGTAACTAAGCTTACCTCCAATAGCTCTACTTGCTTAAGTATTCTTGCACCAGTTACGCGATCAATCTCATGCTGGATTGGTATGTATCCAATAGAAAGAGAATCTATCGTTCCTGCCTTCAACATTACGTAAACCTCTTTGGCTTTTTGAATAGCGAGCAGTAGACATGCAACGATATATAATCCAAAATCGTCTTCATAAACATCAATAATATTCCCTATTGGTTCATTCGCATCGTGCTGCCAAAGCAATTTTATTTTACTAGTCAAACTATTTTGAAATGCTCCTTTAATAAGCATATCGTTCTGTTTATCAATAACATTAAATACACTTGCATATCCAGAAAATATGCCATTTTTTCTATATTTTTTACTGATAATTGTGAATATTTTTTCTTCATATAACCTCCAAATTAAGATAAAGCTTGTAAAGACCTATATTGTATGTTAATATAAAAATATATAACTATACAGTGAGAGTAATTATGGGAATTTTTAATTATATAAATAAAAAGATAGAATGGTTTTACTATTCTTATCTAGCACCAATACAATATACATACTTCTCCCCAATGTATTGGGAAAAGAGTGAATTAAAGCTGCCTGTGCAAAATATGCTACCAGATCTAAAGGAACGAGCAGAACTATACAAGGATAATGAATTTTGGAAATTCGCATTAACATTTGTTGAATTTTCAGCTGATAAATTTGCTTCACATATTCCTGATGAAAGTTTAAGAAAAGACATAATAAACTATTATAAAAAAGAAATACTGCCGGTTTTAAATGGTAGAATGAAGGAAAAGATGCAAGAATTCATTACTGATTTTGAAAATGATGGATGGGAGAAAATTAAGAATAATGATTGCATCATCACAGAAGAAAAGTTTGAGATAATTGAGCACAGTAACTGTGGCCCTATACAAAAATCAAAACAACGAAAACCTAATATTGATGATGCTACTTTTGAAGATTTACTTCCTGAGCAGTGTGCACCAAAATCAAGATTAGTAGAGCTTGATTTTGAAGACTTATCTAGCTTTATATCTCGTAGACTCAGCTAATCTCATAATTTATAAGAGTGACAAGTAAAAACTTGCCACTCTTATATTTATAAGGTAAAATATGAGATCCATATCATTGCTGATAATCAATTCTATTCTATTTGTTTTCCTAGCTTTTGTCAAGCTACTTTTTATTTTTCTTTCTCATTTTTAACAGCAATTTTTATATATTCTTAAGTAAATACCCATCTAGAATATAGCTTTGATACCTTTTAGTATCAATAAAACTTGCATTTATAGCTGAAAACCATTATCTCTTTTTCAATCTTTCTTAAATATTGAATCTAAAATGCATTATATCTCCATCTTGCACAACATAATCTCTACCTTCAACCCTCACTTTTCCCGCATTCCTGCAAGATAACTCACCTTCATATTTTATATAATCTTCAAAACTTATAGTTTCTGCTTTAATAAATCCTTTTTCAAAATCAGTGTGAATTACCCCTGCAGCTTTTTCTGCTGTTAGCCCACGTTTTATTGGCCATGCACGTGCCTCTTTCGGACCGACAGTAAAAAAAGTTATCATATCCAGCACTTCATGCATAACATGTGCTACCCGACTCAGGCCTGATTCTTGTAGACCAAATTCTGATAAAAAACTACTTTTTTCTTCTTCGCTTTCAAGATTTGCAATATCTGCTTCAAGCTTAGCTGAGATATAACAAAATTTACTTTGATTTTCTTCTGCCATTTTTTTTACTTTATTAGACAGCGCATTACCACTAATTACATTAGTATCTTCAACATTGCATACGTAAATTACAGGCTTTGTGGTAAGCAACTGTAGCGACTTCAAATCTTCTTTATTTATATTCCGTAAATCTTTTGCAGGTTTGCCAGATTTAAGCAAAGTTAATACTTCATACATTAAATCCAGCTGATTTTTCAGTAATTTATCACCTAATTTTGCTTTCTTTTCAATATTAGGCAATCTTTTTTCTATACTATCAATGTCAGCTATAATGAGCTCCATTTCAACGATCTCAGCATCTGATATTGGATCAATATTATTATTTACATGATTTATTCTTTCATCTGTAAAACACCTAAGCAAGTGAATAATAGCATCAACTTCTCTTATATGGCTTAAAAATTTATTGCCAAGACCTTCCCCCTGGCTTGCTCCTTTTATAAGACCTGCAATATCCACAACTTCTAATTGGCTATAGATAATCTTTTCTGAATTTGCAATTTGTTGAACCAAACTCAAACGTTGATCTTTGAAGAACACCTTACTAATATTTGGCTCTATTGTGCAGAATGGATAATTTGCAGCTTCAGCTACATTTGACTCTGTAAGTGCATTAAATAGAGTTGACTTTCCAATATTAGGTAACCCAACTATCCCGCAATTTAGACTCATACTTTCTGTGTAAAATTAAAATGTACATTTAATGTAACACCATTTTCATATCATTACTATATTCCACTCAATAAATTTTACTTCAAAATTATTAACTTCTGTTACCTGGCAAACTTCGAGAATTTGTAGCACCTGGAATATTTGAAAATCTTGTTAGGCGCACCTCATCTGTATTAGATCTTGCAGTTTTTTTTGTAGCCTCTTCCATTTCTTGTATAGTGAGTTTCAATCTGTTAAAAATAAATAAATCAGTTTTATTTTTTCCTAATAAACTCTTTAACTTTTTATTATTGTTATCTCCTAGCTCCCTATTCCCAAGTATAAAGTCGTTGGCTTCTCTAGCTGCATTACCAATGGCAACCCCAGCTTCTAAAGACGAAACTTCAGAATCAGATGACATTATTTCTTTCTTTAATAGTCCAGCAACTGTTTCATAATCACCTTTTAAATCAATTTTTCCAATGTTTCTTTTTGCATCTTCAGATAGATTGCTGCATATAGAATGATTTTTTAACTTCTCTATAAACTTATCACTCCATTGTTCACAGATTTTTAATAAAAATTCAGTATTTTTTCTATTAGGCACACTTTCTCCATGTATAGAACATATTTATAATGTATAGCATATTATTAAATAATCTATTAAATCTATAATATTCTATAATTAAATTATAATTTCTTTTTGCATTTATTATAAATTTCATATATAATTTTATTAGTTAATTCAATAGGGTTTTTATGGCTAAGGTGTCACACTCTGATTCCAATGATTGCTATGATAGTGCATCAGTTAATGACGGATTTTTTGATTCTTACGATTTCTATGTTGGTTCATCAATTGGTGATGGACACTGTTTTTTTGATTCATTCAGGCAAAGTTTAAAAGAACAAAAAGATATAGATGTTACTATTGAACAATTACGAATGGATTGTTTAGAATTTGCATCTACTACGCCAGAGTGGTTTATATCTGCTATACAAAATAGTTATGATGATGATGGTAAGCACACTGAGAATATAGATTCATATATAGAGGATATCTTGGGTAATAGATGGGGTGACCCAGATATTGAAGGCAGAATATTATGTAAAAAATATGACGTAAAGCTTCACGTTGCAGAAAGGCATACAATTGACAGCAAATGGCAAATCTGTGATCAATTAATAGATAATGAAGGCTCAAAAAATGTTAATGTTGTAGATTATAATGATAAAAATATTTTGCATATAATAAATCAAGGTAATGCACATTTTGAGCCGTTACTGAATAAGCAGATACGAGAAGATTATAAGCTTGCACAGAACATTCAAGAACAAGAAGATTGTAAATTTGCACAAAGTCTTCAAGATCGTGAATTTGCAAAAACCATTCAAGTGGAAAATGTGAGCAGCTTACAACAGCATGAAATCAATTACTAATCTTGACTATATAGAATATTGAACAAAACGATTCAAGGTTCAATATATTATCTCAGGAGCTGAAAGGTGATGAATTTATGTTATGTAAAGCTTGGTTTACTTTGCCTTGGCGTAACACAAATATCTTCTAGATCTTTCTGAGATCATTTAATGCTACAAACCAAGCTCCTTAGCTTTCTGTTAAAATTGAATCTTATTCGATAGCGATCTGTAAATAAATTTTAAACCTTTTTAATAAGCCAATCACATTTTCTACGATTACTCTCTGATTCGCAAGCTCTTTTCCTTTTTTCTTTAGTACTTTTTCGTCCTTCTATGCGACAATTTTTTTTTGCAAACCTCTATATTTGCCAAAACCTTTAAAATATGAATTTTTTACTCTTCGAAAACTTGAAAATCGTGCCGTTTTCCGTTCGAAAAAGTCGTATACATTGCCATATTTTCCTGTGAATATTTGTATTCTATGCTTTTTTCCTAAATAAAATCTTTTTTGTTTTGGTCTTTCCATGGGAGTCTCGGTTGCATCAAGTTCCATGTCACTTTTAAAGAGCTCTTTTCACCATGACAACACAAAATCCGTATTCTATCAATCGAATGTTACGATAGCAGGCACTTTCGCTCACTCCATAGCTTTACGTAATTATACTAGATATTTCCTCAAATATCCCAACGCCATCAGCAAGCGGTCTTCCATACATATGGTTTTCCTCTTTTCGCCTTCCAACTTGCTTATTTTTTCAAACCTCATCACCACTCTCATATTATTTTTTAGTAGAGTACAGTTATGCTAGAGGTCTAAATATTAACAACAAGTTTCAAGCCTCTGATATAACTTAAAACCAAAAAATAACAGCCTTCTGAATCGTGCCAAATTATTGGTAATTATTGCTTAAATACTGGAGTTTACCCTGTTTTCCTCAGCTGCACTTTTATCTATTTTTAATCCATAACTGTGGTTTAAAGCATCTATCTTAAATTAGCCAACCTCTGTAAATATATTATATACGAGATTCATCTTGCAGCCATGAACTTTATAGTATTTGCAATTTATATAATACCTGCAGCATTTGATAAACAACGAAGCAACTTCTTTATGATAAAATTACAAGAACAGTAGCAATAATACACTTTCTTTGATCTAGAGATTTACTGCCTATACAAAATTGGTACATCATGAGTTCTATCATCTATTACCACTTCTTTGCCTATTTAGTTGTTCAGTAGCTACATCTGTTAAGCTTGTGGAAAAGCTTAATATTCTTCTATTTCTTTGAGTGCCTTATTACCTAACCTTACTGCATTATTTGTACCGTAAGCTTAGGTATCAAAATGAATTATATAATCTAGCGGTGTTCCATCAATGTTACAATGTTTAATATTTTTATTAAGTAACTTCTTAGCTTTTAAAAGATCAATAATTTTTATTAAATCATTATACACAGCTTGAGTTTCGTGATCGCTACTATAAACGACTAGTGTTGAAAGGTTTGTAAAAAATTCATTATATAATAGTTGTTCTCTTGATTTTATACCCATCTATTAAATTAAAACTAAATTTAAATAATATAACTATGATAGTAAAATAAGCAACAAAATTTGAACAAATAGAACTCTTTATTTTTTTACCATTATAATTGCTAAGTTAGCACATTATTGTATGTTACATCCATTGTCAGTTCTTCGTCTATCTTGATTATTAAGTTGTTCAGTAGTTGAATCGGTTAAATTTGTAGAAATGGACTGCGCTGTAGGGTTTCTGGATAATACTTCCCTTCCAATTCTACCAATCTCTCTATTCAAATTCTCTTCAACATTTCTCAGATCCTGAGATAATTCTTCTGTTATTCTTTGTATACGCTCATTCAGTCTGACGTTCGATTCTCGACTCTGTTCTTGAAAATGATTAAACATTTCTTCTATTGTAGGCTATCTTCTAGATGATCGTCTGACTTCTCTCATAAGTTCTCTGGTGAGAAATTTTGTCTGTTATCTAAATGTGCATACAATCTTAACCCTTCTAGTGTTTCTTCTCCTAACTCTTCTTTTGGTACTTCTCTTCCCCACTCTCCTATTCCAGCATCTCTAAGAACTTTTTCTATTTGTTTTAGTTTAGGACTATTTAACCTTTTTTCTTTATTATTTATATCCTCACCTTGGGTATCAAAACGGAGAACGTAATAGAGCAGTGTTCCTTCCGTGTCACTATAACGCACTTTATCATTAAGCGATCTATCAGCTTTTAACTGATCAATGATCTGCAATATAATGCTTTCAGCATTATCATTACTATCATCACCAGTAACTATATTTGAAAGATTTTCCATAAACCTTTCCTGTAGTTTCTTTTTTAATTCTGCATCCATGATTAGCTCCATAAGTTTAAAGTTAAATTATATACTATAATAGTAGATTAGTCAATAATTATATTAATCAAATCATAAACCTTTACCTATACATTTCCATTTCTATAAAAGGATGAATTTGTGAATATAGTTGCAAGCCTCACTTAATTAGGTTACCTTAAATTAAAACATCATGAAATATGTTGGAAGAAAAATATAATTTTAAAGATATTGAGTATAAATACAATATACTTTGGGAAGGTAGTAAAGTTTATAAGTGGAGCTATACAAAAAATAACACTTTTACCATCGACACTCCCCCACCAACGATATCAGGGAAGCTTCATATAGGTCATATATTTAGTTATTGTCATACAGATTTTATTGCAAGATTTCAGCGGATGCTTGGGAAAGATGTATTTTACCCAATAGGTTTTGATGATAACGGTCTTCCTACCGAAAGGTTGGTTGAACAAATTTATAAAGTACGTGCCAGAGAAGTTGGAAGAGAAAAGTTTACTCAGATGTGTCATGAAGTGATTGATAAATCAAAACAAGAATTCAAAGAATTATTTAAATCTGTAGGTATCAGCTATGACTGGGACTTGGAGTATCACACAATTAGTAAAGAAGCTATTACGCTTTCTCAAATGTCGTTCATTGATCTATATAATAAAGGGTATGTTTACAGGAAAATGCAGCCTATTCTTTGGGACCCTGTTGATAGAACTGCAATTGCACAGGCAGAAATAGAAGATAAAATCTTTGAATCTTCATTAAATAAAATAGTTTTCTCTACTGAAGAAAATGAAAAAATTCACATTGCAACTACACGTCCAGAACTTTTGCCTGCATGTGTTGCAGTGTTTTGTCATCCAGAAGATGAGCGTTATATTCATCTCATTGGGAAAAAAGCAGTGGTACCAATAACAGAGGAAAAAGTACCAATAATTGCTGATGATAAAGTCAAAATAGATAAAGGTACAGGGCTTGTTATGTGCTGTACATTCGGTGACGAACTTGATTTATATTGGCATCAAAAGCACAACTTGCCAATTAAGATCATTATTGATCAAGATGGCAAAATAAATGGGAGCAAATTTGATGAAATTAATGGACTAAAAACTGTAGCAGCAAGAAAAAAAATGATTGAAATTCTTACTAGGCAAGAGCTGCTTGTTGAAAGCACTAGCATCACTCACTCTGTTAAGTGTGCAGAAAGATCTGGTGCACCACTTGAAATACTTCCTACTTATCAGTGGTTTGTAAAGGTTTTAGATCAGAAAGAACAAATATTAGAAAAAATAAAAAAATGTAATTGGCATCCTGTATCCATGCGTAAGCGTATGGAAGTATGGGTTGAAGGGTTGAATTGGGATTGGTGCATTTCAAGGCAGCGCTATTTTGGCGTGCAATTTCCGGTGTGGTATTCAAAACGTAAAGGAGAAGAAGGTAAAATAATTTTACCAGAAATTCAAGACTTACCCATAGATCCACTGCGTATCCTGCCTCATGGATATAGCAAGGAAGAAATTATTGCAGATCAAGATGTAATGGATACATGGGCAACTAGTGCTATTACTCCACAGCTGAATGCACTCTCGATAAATAAAGAGCTTGGTTTGCCAAGTCATAGATATAGTACAATCTTTCCTGCTGACTTAAGAAGTCAGAGCCATGAAATAATTAGAACTTGGGCATTTTATACGATTCTAAAGGCACATTACCATGCAGATTCTCTGCCATGGAAAAACATCATGATTAGTGGCTGGTGCCTAGCTGATGATAAGAAAAAAATGAGTAAGTCTAAAGGTAACATCATTACCCCTAAATCGATACTTGATACATATGGTGCAGATGTAGTGCGTTATTGGGCTGTAAATTCAAGGCTTGGAGTTGATACAGTTTTTTCTGAAAATATCTTTAGAATTGGTAAGCGCCTAGTAACGAAGCTTTGGAATGCTAGCAAATTTGTTTCTACTTTTATCATAAAAAATCAAAAACTAGAATTAAATTCAATCAATGAAACAATGGATAAGTGGATATTGTCTAAATTATATAAAGTTATAAAAAGAGCAACAAATAACCTGTTACAATTTGAATACTGTGAAGCTTTAAATACAATTGAGGAATTTTTTTGGAAAGATTTTTGTGATAATTACCTAGAATTAGTGAAAAAGCGTGCATATGGAGATACAGTAAGTGATGAAGCAAATCTAAGCGCTAAACAGAACTTAACATACATATTAAATACTATTTTGCGACTTTTTGCTCCTTTCTTACCGTATGTCACAGAAGAAATATATCATCAATTATATAGCTATGATTCAGTGCATAATCGGGATAATTGGCCAAAAGAACCAGCTTATGATAGGCATTCAGAAGAGGAAGGAGACAGCTGTATACAGATATTAGATCTCGTAAGGAAGGTAAAGGCAGATAATAGCATTTCAGTTAAACATATAATAAAGAAATTGGTGATAAATCATCGAGAAAATAAACTTAGCCAATCTACGCAGAATGATTTGCAAGCAGTGTGCAACGCAGAAGTGATAGAATGGAGTAATAGTATAGAGTCAGGGCTTGAAACTGAAAATGGGAAGTTTATTGTATGTATAGAATTACAATAAATACTTGAGGATAGCCAATGCAAGAAGCTAGTATATTAATTGTTATGTATGTCCTTTAAAATAGAATGGTATTAAAGTAGTTTTTTATTTATGATACCTTATAAAAACTTTTATATTGATTTGCTGTGAGTATCTTGTATAAGTTTTAAAAGGGTTTTGTTGTAAATTGTGCTATTAACCAAGAATAATTTGAAAGGTGATCTGGTCTATGCGTATAAGATTTTATCTCACCTAAAATTAGACGATCATACATATACTCATCTATCTGTGCGTGCTGAGGATCAAAAGTCATTTTATATTTATCCATTTGGTATATGCTTCAACGAAGTTAGTGAAGACTTATTAATGAAAGTATCATTTAATGGTAATGTGATAGAAGGTAAAGAATATCAATATAACAAAACTGGTTATATAATTCATGGTTTTATTTACCAAGCAAGGCAAGATATTCAGGCAATTTTTCATCTGCATGTACCTTGTATTGTAGCTGTTTCTTCCTTAAAAGATGGCTTGCTTCCTATAAGTCAGTGGGCATTACACTTTTACAATAAGATTTCTTACCATAATTACAATTCTCTTGCACTTGATGATGTAGAAGGAAAAAGACTAATAGCTGATCTTGGAGAAAATTTTGTGATGCTAATGCGTAATCATGGATCTATAACGTGTGGTCATACCATACAAGAAGCAATGTTCTACACATATCATTTAGAACAGGCGTGCAAAACTCAATGTCTAGCATTAGCTATGAATAAAGAATTATTAGTCCCAAGTGAAGAAACTTGTTCGAAAGCTGTACGAGATCTTTTGTCCTTCGAAAGAAATCTCGGAGAAAGAGATTGGCATGCATGGATTCGATTACTTCAAAGTAAGTAATACAGGCTTACTTTTTGAGTATTTCTAGGTTCTATAGACATAATTCTATTATGAGAGGGGGAAAATGGTAACTAACAAAGAACAATTTTGGGGAACTACCAGAATCACATATAAGAAACAAAGTGGGAGCAAATTTTTGAATTTTTTAAGAAGTGTAAAAGGTTTGCACGGAAAATTAAAAATTAATACGATTTTTTATTATAGTATGATATATGGCAAGGAAAGATCTATTTGTTCAGGGTATACAGGATATAACTGAGAAATTTAAAATTTATATGCATATTCTTATGCCTATAGATAAAGAAAGATATAATATACCACGTCACCTTAAGAACTTTCATAAAAAAGTTTTTGATATATATAAAAGAA
This sequence comes from Wolbachia endosymbiont of Pentidionis agamae, assembly GCF_036711655.1. NCBI lineage: Bacteria > Pseudomonadati > Pseudomonadota > Alphaproteobacteria > Rickettsiales > Anaplasmataceae > Wolbachia > Wolbachia endosymbiont of Pentidionis agamae. The sequence continues at coordinate 26,354 of NZ_JAZHPY010000002.1, forward strand.
ATAAGGAAGAGTGCTTATTAGAGTTTATAAATTTTTACCTAGCCAATAATTGCTATGATAATTTTAGGTTAAAAATTTTTCGGTGCATTGTGTTTTCAGGAGCTGTATCTAATCTCAAAGAATTTTTTTGCAATAATTTCGATAAAGTTATTCAGTTAGGATTTGAGAGAGATAAATTTAATGAAGGTTTTAATGAACTATCACAAGTAATATATAATCAATATTGTCATTTACAACAAATAGAAAAATCAGAGTTGCAAGGTAATTATAGATATATTCAGGATAAATATAGAGATTTCAGACATATTGAACAAAATAAAGAAGATTTTAAACGATGAGAAGATTGATATATTTTACCATCTTATAAGTCTTATTTATCAATCTGAAAAATCAAGAGAACAAAAAGAAGAAGAAATAATTTTTAGGCAGGAAGCATTGATACAAGAAGAGCAAGAAAGTAAACAGGAAATGTTATTACAGAAACAAGAAAGCAAGCTAAATAGTGGAGCAAGTAAAAAAAAGAAAAAGAAGAAATCTGGTTCTGCAAAAAAGAGTGATAGAGAAGTATCAAAACAAGTATTTAGTGCTAAAGTAACACAAAGTATTACTTTTACAGAAAAGAGTGAACTTCCACAACAAGAATCAACTTCTGGAGTAATAGAAAACGTTAACCATGGTATTGAAGATAATAAGGAAAAACATACGCCACAAAATCTTTTACATGTAGAACAAATAAATGAGGCGAAAAATCAGTTGTATGAGCACGCTCAACAAGAAGATAGAAGAGCCATCATGAATAGTCATAGTCCAACTATAGATCGTGGTAATGTAGCACCTACTAATAGCTGGGATAGTGAGAATATAGAAGAATTGCATAATCATCATGCAACTATAGGTAATAGTCATATTACATCTACTAATAGTTGTAATATAATACCAAGCAATGCAGTAATACAAATAATGCCAGTTCCAGTGGTAGTTGGTATAACACATGTAGTTCATGTAGTTCATACTGTAATCCATCATGTAGTATCTAGTAATGCTACTGAAGACAGCAATAGGCAACAACATCAAGACTGGTGTGTATTACATAATGTAACAGTAGAAAATTTAGCAAAGCAAACACTTCGTTCAGGTGAACAAAGATGTAGCTGTTACTACGAGAAATAGCTAATTGCAATTCATAAAAAAGTAATGCGAAAATATCTTAATTGATTGCGTTCAAGTTTTTATTTATAATTTTATATACTTTATAAGTAACAATGAATTACGATATCATCATTTCAGGTGGTGGAATGCTTGGCCTTATCACTGCTATCGGTTTAAGCAAGGAATCCATATCTGTTGCTGTAATTGAAAAAAATATTTTGCCATTCGCTATTAATGATAATAGAGCATTTGCTATTTCTCAAGGGTCCAAGAAGATTTTAGAAGAATTTGGTATTTGGAAATATATAGACGCAGAACCCATAATGGACATTATGATACTGGATGAAAATAGCCCAGTTACAGTGCACTATGATCATAAAACAGTTAGTACAGAACCTATGGGTTATATTGTTGATAGTGCTACGATATGGAATGCGATAAATAATAATTTTCTCGATAAAATTAATATATACTCAGGTATTCCATATGAAATTGTGTCATATGATTGTTGCTACGCAGAAGTCATTCTTAATGATGATAAAAGGTTGACATCTTCGCTAATTATTTGTGCAGAAGGTAAAAATTCTGCGCTGCGTGAGTTACTTTCCATACCAACAATCAAATTTAATTATAAACAAAGCAGTATAGTATGTAACGTCATACATGAATTGCATCATCAAAATCTAGCTGTTGAACATTTTTTTTCTAGTGGCCCATTTGCAATTTTACCTATGAAGGGTGGTTATACCTCCTCTATAGTTTGGACAGAAGAATCTAAAGTTGCAGGTATGCTAATGCACTTAACTGATAAAGAATTTGTTATAGAATTAAAAAAAAGATTTGGTTCTTATTTAGGAGAGCTAGAGCTTACAGGAACAAGAAAGATATATAAATTAAATTTTTTATTTGCAAGGGATCTGTATAAAAATAGGGTTTTACTTATAGGTGATGCTTCTCACTCTATTCATCCAATTGCAGGGCAAGGATTCAATTTAGGGATAAGAGATGTTGACAGTGTTATAAAACATATTGTTGGTGCAAAAAAAGAGGGAATTGATTGTGGAAGCAGTTATGTATTAAATAAAATCTCACGTGATAGATATACTGATAATTTTAGTATGGCACTTGCAACTGACGGAATAAATAGAATATTTTCTAATAGAATATTACCTATTAAAATGCTTAGAAATATTGGTTTAATGATAGTTGAAAACTCTGATTTGTTAAAAAAGTATTTTATTAAGCATGCAATGGGATTATTCAATAGTTAAAATAACATAACTGTTCACTGGTTTATAAGTATAATTTGTTAAACTATATAATAGAACATGCAACTCAAAAATGTTTTATAGCTATTTTAATATTTACTAATTTATAACTATTACTTTTTATATTACATATTTTATATTGAGATCAAAATGCTTACTAAAAAAATGTTTATTGCAACAGCGGTTGCTTTACTGATATCACATCAATCATTTGCTGAGAAAAATATCTATATTTCTGGAAGTTATCACAACGAATTTTTCAACAGTACTGGTGAAATTAAAGTAAAAGATAGCGATAAAACCTGGTATGTTAATGATTTTAATAGTCAAGATACTAAAGCTCAAGAACTAACAAAATATAAACCAAGTTACAGCCCGCCTTTTGCTGCGAGTTTAGCACTTGGTTATAAGAAAGAAATTAAGGATAATGATTATAGATTTGAACTAGAGTTTGCACGCTCCAGTATTAGAGTGCATAATCGCGGCTTAACAGATGGGCCAATAAAAATTACAGATTCAGCAGACGGTAAAGAAGGAATATTTATATTAAAAGATAATGATGAAGTAAAAAGTTCCTCATTAATGGTTAGTGCTTATCGTGAATGGAAAAATGAACGTTTTTCTCCATACGCTGGTGCTGGAGTTGGTGTTGCTAGAATAACACAATTTAATATAACAGATTCCTTTAATCCTGCCATCCAACTTAAAGCTGGTATCAATTATTTCAGTCATAAAAATACAGATGTATATTTCGGATATAGATATTTCCGCACCATAGGAAGTAGTGAATTTATAACAAAAACAGGAACAGTAACACAAGAAAATGAAAAAGATGTATTTAAGGAGAACATTAATACAGAAATCCTCACTGTAAACAGCTACGGCATGCATGCCTTAGAAGTTGGAGTAAGAATTCATCTATAACTTTATATAGATGTTGACATAGATGTTGCAGAGCTATGGAATTAATTTTGGGAAAGCGTTTGTTTCATATCTTTTATTACTTTATGTAGTCCATAAAGAATAGCTCGGCTTATTAAATAATGTCCTATATTTAAAGCTGAAATATGAGGTATTAATTCTACTATTGACCTTGCCGTTGCATAACTAATTCCATGGCCTGCATGACATTCTATGTTTTGCTTAACCACATATTCTGCAGCTTTTTTTATTTTATAAAAACTTTTCTCAGAAGGATCATTACAGAATTCTCCTGTATGAATTTCAATAATATCTGGTTTAATGTCTAATTTTCCAATATGCTGTAATTGATCCATATCAGGATCAATAAATAGTGATACTTCTATATTAGAGTGATGCATATCCTTTATTATACTAGATAACTCATTCATATTGAAAATATCTAAACCACTTTCTGTTGTCAGTTCATTCCTTTTTTCCGGTACAAGGCATATTGAGTGTGGCTTAACTTCTTTTGCTATATCAAGCATCTCTTGCGTAGCTGCAATTTCAAGATTAAGTTTATTAGGATAAATGTGCTTCTTTAATTCATATACATCATTATCTCTTATATGCCTTCTATCCTCTCTTAAGTGCACTGTAATGAAATCTGCTCCTGCATTTATTATAATAGAAGCTGCTTCAAGGATATCTGGATAACGAGTATTACGTAAATTTCGTATTGTTGCAATATGATCAATATTAACGCCTAATTTCATAAGAGAGTAAAAAATAACAAATGATCATTCTATCATCATTTGTTTTTTAAACAACTAACTTATACTATGGTTCTATATATGGTTTTAAAAAATTTGCCTATTTGATATAATATAAATTAAACTTTTACAAGCTCTTTAACTAAATTTTAAGATAAAAATGATAAATGAAGAAATTATAAGAGAGAAACTGAGAAAAGTTATTGATCCAGAAAGCGGGAAAGATATCATTTCTCTTGGTATTGTGTCATCTATTGTTATTAAAGGTGGCCACGTTGGTTTTGCTCTTGAATTTTCCCATCAAAAACAAATAGTAAAAGATTTAAGAATAAAATGTGAAAATACTATTAAAACAATACCTGAGTCACAAAAGTAACTGTTGTTATTACTAATGTTAAAGGTCAAAACATGCAACCCAAAAATCAGCTTAATATAGAGGGAGTAAAAAATATAATTGTCATTGCTTCAGGTAAAGGTGGAGTTGGTAAATCTACGGTTGCACTTAATCTTGCCTTATCTTTAGTAAAGTTAGGATATGAAACTGCGCTAGTTGATGCAGATATATATGGTCCTTCAATTCCAAAAATGCTTGGTACTGAAAACTTAAAACCAGAAATACAGAATGGTAAAGCTGTGCCCATAGTAAAACACGGACTTCATAGCATTTCTATAGGATATTTTATTGATAAGGACCGTGCAGCAATATGGCGAGGACCTATGGTTACAAAAGTGCTTTATAAT
>NZ_JAZHPY010000030.1:0-11367 GCF_036711655.1 Wolbachia endosymbiont of Pentidionis agamae
AAAAAATATATGGAATATATTTTTTATAATGCAAATAAAAAAGTGTCTGATTCAGCAATAATAAGCTACATTGCTTTTTATAATCTCAATATTTTCTTTTGGTAATTCTTTTATAAACCTTGAAATATACATTGTTTGCCAAAAATTATTTACTTCTCTTCTATCTGCGCAGGAGATAGTCAATTTTTCTTTTGCTCTTGTAATTCCAACATATGCGAGTCTACGTTCCTCTTCCAAAGCTTTGCCACTTCTATCTTCAAAAGATCTCTGATGCGGAAACACTCCTTCTTCCCATCCAGGTAAAAATACACAAGGAAATTCTAATCCTTTAGCAGCATGAAGAGTCATAACATATACAGTATTATCGTTATTTATGTTATCTACATCTGTAACTAAGCTAATATGTTCTAAAAAGCTTATAGAACTTTCAAAATTACTGAGCGATGAAATTAATTCTTTTACATTTTCTATTTTAGCAGGTCCTGTTACTTCTTCGTTTGTAAGCATATCAATATATCCTGATCTATTTGCTATTGCTTCTACAAGTTTACATAACGTATTTGAACTCGCCATTTCTTCCAATGCTTTAACTTTATTTAAAAAATCATTCAGTGCATCTCCTACCTTCTCTGTTATTTGAGAACTTCTTACCAATATCTCCGCTGCTTTAAAGAGAGAGATTTTATTACTTTGAGAAATAGCATTTATTTTCTTTAAAGTTGCAACTCCTATACTTCTTTTTGGACGATTCACTATTCTTTCAAAAGCAAGATCATCATCATGATTTATTGTAAGCCTTAGATAGGCAATCAAATCTCTAATTTCTTGACGTTCATAAAATTTCATGCCACTAATTATTTTATAAGGGATTGAATACTTAATAAAATATTCTTCTAAAACTCTTGTTTGAAAGCTTGCCCTAACTAAAATAGCAATATCACTAAATCTATATTGGTTCAGCTTTAGTATTTGTTCACTTATAAATCTTGCTTCAGCCTTTCCATCTATTAACTTTATCAAACTAACTTTTTCCCCTTTCACGTTTGCCGTCCATAGTTTTTTCCCTAATCTATCTTGATTATGATTAATGATATGTGCAGCAGCTGCAAGAATATGAGGTGTTGATCTATAATTACATTCCAGTTTTATAATTTTTGCATTTTTAAAATCATCAGAAAATTTTAAAATATTTTCTACTTCTGCACCACGCCAGCTATATATTGATTGATCATCATCTCCAACGCAGCAGATATTTGCATGTTGTTTTGCTAAATACCTCAGCCATATATATTGTACTGCATTTGTATCTTGGTATTCATCTACCATGATATACTTAAATTTCTCTTGGTAGTAAGATAAAATCTCATTGCACTCATTAAAAATTTGTATGTTATAGAGCAACAAATCACCAAAATCTACTGCATTTAGAAATTTTAATCTTTCTTGGTATTGATGATATACTTTTAGTGCAGCAATATCTGTTGGTTTGAATAATTCTGCTTCACTTAAGCTGGATGACATTAGACACTTCTCTTTCCATCGCTGGATTATATTCATAACATTATTATGCTTGTCAGATAAAAGATGCAATTCCATCTCATTAATAATGTTCTTAATGACTTGTAATTGATCATCTACACCTATTATAGTGAAGCCTGAAGTTAACCCTACAATCTCTGCGTGTTTTCGTAAAATCTTTGCTGCAATTGCATGAAAAGTACCAAGCCATAAAAGGTTTATATTTGTCAGTTCTAAAACTCTAGAAAGCATTTCATTTGCTGCTTTATTTGTGAATGTAACGGCTAATATCTCTTCAGGAAAGGCATAGTTATTTTTTATAATATGTGCAATGCGTGCGGTAATTGTTCTAGTTTTTCCTGTTCCTGCACCGGCTAGTATCAAAGTTGGACCATTGATATTTTCTACTGCTGATTGCTGCTCAGAGTTAAGAGATAAATCGTTCATTGTAGATCTAGTTAACTAAACTTTAAGTTAACCTTACTACCTATAGTAAGTAAAGAACTCGTTAAGATTTATGTTGATAATAGTTAAGATATTAATTATACTTATATATATAAACATATAATAGATTATAATAGGTAAAAATTATGACAGATAATTTAAAAAAATTAGATAATTCTAAAAGAGAAATACAATCTGATGATTTTCAATCAGATAAAAACAGTCTGCAACAAAATATGCACATGCAAAAGTTAATGGAATTCAAAAAACTCCATGATTACTCTAGTAAGAATAGAAACTTGGATCACAGAGTAGAAGAGTTGAAAAAATTAGATGAGGAATGTACAATAGAACATCCTGAAATCAGAATTGATGAACGCAGTAATGTCATACCATATCGTACTTTTTGTGCACATGGAACTAATGCTTGGACAATTTTTTCATCATTAGCTTTTACAAATGGTTCGCTACTGCCAAAAAATGAAATGAGAAAAGTAGGAATCCCTTTAGTTGCAGGAGAGCGCCGTGGCAGTAAAAATTACAGTTTAATTAATCAAAACTTCATATCTACTGTTGCTCTTGACTGCCTAACAGCAGACTTATATTATGTTTATGATTATGCAAATCGTGCAACAAAAGAATATAAGCAAGATTATGATGTACTGAAGAGGAAATATCTTAAAAGGTGTATAACAAACAAAGGAATAACTGATCTTCTAAACGATAAAATCTTACAAGAAGCGTATGAAACATTATATGATATTCCAATAGTTGTCTTGGGTGATGGAATAGGAGAATCACATATACGTTCAGATATAAGTAATGAGGTTGTGTATGAGAGATTCAATATCAGAGTTATCTTGGTACGTGAACAAGAAAAAGAGTACGTGCAAAATTTAATACATTCCATTGATCAGAAAATAACTATTCTTACCAAAGAAGAAGTTGATGATTTTCATGAAAATAGAAAAAAAGAGAAAGGTTACGGCTGCTATGAAAATAGTTTTTCTTATGATTTTCAAAAAGTGTTTGCAGATAAATTACATTTTAATTTTTCCACTGAATTTAGTGAATGTAATCTAAAAAAGAAAAGAATAATATATAAGAGATCAGAAGGAAACACATTAAAGCCAGAGATCTATGATTATTATGTTGAATACCTTGTGCCTAATAAAAAAGTTAGATTTGTTGGGTTTTTAGATAAAAATCTAACAAAAATTACCACTTTAAGTACATGCGGTATTATGTTAGCAACTGGAATAACATTGTGTTTTGCTGTTAATCCTATTGTTGGTGGCGTATTAATTGCAGTAGCTGCAGCGATTTATGGAATTGTAAAGATCTGCAATCAAATGAAAAATCAGAATATTAAGTAGACTTCTACTAATATTAAACAAATTTCTAGTGTGGAAAGTGCAGTTCTAAACAAAACAGTAGAATTTATAACTTATTATTAGTAGCAGTAATAAAAAAACTGCTCCTAATTACTTTACAACACCAATTATTTAAGTTAAATAAGGTGTATATTATTGCATTACATTATATCTTATACAAGAGAGGTTTTTATGAGTTTTACTTTACTTGAGCTTCCATACGAAAAAAAAGCTTTGGAGCCATATATATCGGAAAAAACTTTAGAGTTTCATTATGATAAGCATCATAAAGGATATGTTGATAAACTTAATTTACTGCTTGTAAATAATACAAGTGAAAATTTGGAAAGTTTAATAAAGAGTGTACATGGTAAGAGCGATAAGGTTGCAATATTTAATAATGCAGCACAGGTATGGAATCATACTTTTTATTGGAGTTCAATGAAGAAAAATGGAGGAGGAAAACCACCTGAAGATACTTTAGCTGCAAAAAAAATCAGAGATGATTTAGGCGGCTTTGATAAATTTACTGAGAGTTTTTCTGAACATGGAATGAATCAATTTGGTAGCGGCTGGGTGTGGTTAGTGTTAGAAAAAGGAAAACTGAAAATCACTAAAACTCCTAATGCAGATCTTCCGCTAGTTCATGATCAAATACCTATACTTACTATGGACGTATGGGAACATGCATATTATTTGGATTGCCAAAATCGTAGAGTTGATTATATAAAAATCTTCCTGGATCATTTAGTTAATTGGGATTTTGTAAATAGCAATCTATTAAAAAATCAGTAGTTCTATTTTGAGCTAAGTGCAGTAAAGCTATATGGTAAAGTTAAAGTGCAGTTAAATTAACTTTGATAAGTAAATAGCAACTTTACACCCTTTTTTTATAATAGAAGATAATATGTTATAACCAATGGCGTTTTCTGCATCATGCTCAATAGCGGTATCCATATGTTCTAATTCTTCATCACGAAATTTGCTTATGGTATCCTTTAGTTCACTTTCTTCTAAGTGCATAACTTGTTCTTTATAATGTTCTCCTATTACTTCTTCAACTGCAGCAGTGCAAGCCATCGCAGCTTTTTCTCCCATGAGAGCAGTGACTGTACCAAGCGTAATTCCCATTAAGTGCCAAATAGGCAATAAAACCGTTGGGCGCACCTTAAGCTTCTTGATCTTTTCATTAAAATAATGAAGATGCACCTGCTCTTGCTCCTCCATTTTTAAGATTTCGTGAATTATAGAACTGTTCTTAAGCACAAATTTCTGACCAGAGTAAATACAAATAGCACCATATTCACCTGCATGATTTACTCTAATTGCTTGTTCTAAAAACTTACCCCTAAGCTTAGTAATATTGCAGTCTTTTATATCTTTTTCATGTTCCATTTTACCCTAAAATACCTTAACTATAAACTGAAGCTAATACCGCAAGATTTAAAATTTCTGATACTGATGCATTCATCTCCACTACCTGTGCTGATTTTTTTATTCCTATTAAAATAGGGCCTATAATTGAGCTATTTGCCACTTCTTGCAACAGCTTTAAAGCTATACTAGCACTATGCATGTCTGGCATAATAAGAATATTGGCTGGCTCAGTAAGCTTACAAAATGGATATAAAGATAGCATGTTATGATTTAGCGCAACATCAATTGATAATTCTCCATCATACTCAAAATCTACCTTAGATTTTTCTAAAATTTCCATAGCTTTATAGATTTTTGCTGCACTATTTTGCTTGCGGCTACCAAAATTTGAGGATGAAATAAAAGCAGCTCTAGGTTTATGACCCATCTGCTTTGCTTTTTTAGCAGACTCAACCGCTATTTTCGCTAAATCTTCTGCCATTAAACTTTCATGCACAGCAGTATCCGCAATAAATAAAATGCTATTTTTTGCAATAACTACAGATAAACCAAACAATATATCATCTGTTGATATAATTTTCTGAATATCATTTAAAGAAGAAGAATAACTTCTTGTAAGCCCAGTAATTAAGACATCACCATCACCACAGGCAAGCATACAAGATGCAAAAACATTGCGGTCTGTTTTCACTTCACGTATACAGCTTCTATAAAGATAGCCGCGGCGCTTAAGCTTATCATACATATAATCTATGTATTTATTATTTTGTTCCACTGAGACAGCAGCATTCATTATCATAATATTCTTCATGTCTGGAATGCCGAGCTCTTTCATATTTTCTTTAACTTTATCACTGCGTCCAACCAGTATTGCTTGACCATATTTATTATTGCACCATTCCGCAGCAGCTCTTATTGCTTTTTCTTCTTCTCCTTCTGAAAAAATTATCCTTTTTGGATTTTTTCTCAAGTTATTATATACTAAATTCAGTGTGTCAAAAGTAGGAGAAAGACGTGATCGCAAATGATTACTGTATTTATCCCATTCTTCTTGTGTTTGTATCTCTTTTCTTGCAACTCCTGAATTAATTGCAGCTTTTGCAACAGCTGGAGAAACTGTTGAGATTAATCTAGGATCAAATGGAGTAGGAATGATATATTCAGGTCCATAATTCATTCTTCTTCCGCCATATGCTGTAGATACTTCATCGAGCACTGGTTCACGTGCTAGCATCGCTATAGCATTTGCTGCAGCTATCTTCATTTCATCATTTATTGTTGTTGCTCGCACGTCAAGCGCTCCTCTAAATATATAAGGAAAACCCATGACATTATTAACTTGGTTAGCATAATCAGATCTACCAGTTGCGATGATTGTATCAGGCCTTATCGCTTTTGCTATTTCAGGTTTAACTTCAGGATCAGGGTTTGCAAGAGCAAAAATAATTGGATTTTTATTCATGCTGAGTAACATTGCTTCGTTCAGTACATTTTTTGCAGATAATCCAATAAATATATCAGCACCTTTCATTGCATCAGACAAAGAACGCTCAAGAGTACTAGTTGCATATTTTTTTTTCCATGGGTTCATATCTTCCTTTCTGTCTTGATAGACTACTCCCTGCTTATCGCATAGTACTATATTTTCAGCACCCATAGATTTAATGATTTCTAAACATGCAATCCCAGCTGCACCAGCTCCATTCATGACAATCTTTACATTCTCTATTTTTTTGCCTACAATATCTAGAGCATTAATTATTCCTGCAGCAACTATCACTGCGGTTCCGTGTTGATCATCGTGGAAAACTGGAATGTCCATTAGTTCATTTAAGCGTTTTTCTATTATGAAGCAATCTGGTGACTTTATATCTTCTAAGTTGATTCCTCCCCAACTTTTTCCTAAGTGTTTAACTGCATTAATAAAGTCTTCTATATCCTCTGTATCTACTTCTATGTCTATTGCATCGATATCAGCAAAGCGTTTAAACAATACAGCTTTACCTTCCATAACAGGCTTTGATGCGAGTGGACCGATATTACCAAGTCCAAGCACAGCAGTGCCATTTGAAATTACAGCAACAGAATTTCCTTTTGCAGTATAATCATAAACTAAATTAGGGTTATCAGCTATTTCCAGACAAGGTGCAGCAACACCAGGGGAATAAGCGAGCGACAAATCTAACTGCGTAAGTAAAGGTTTTGTTGGTAAAATAGATATTTTACCTGGTCTTCCATCTCTTTTATGAAATTCAAGGGCTTCTTGTTTTTTTGGATCATTGTTCATAGCAGCTACATTTAAAATCACAACCATATAATTATAATAGTTTATCACAAAATATTCAAGATGAAGTAAAGTTCTATATTCTTATAGTTCTTTTAAAGCTAGAGTATTTATTTCAAAATAAATGAGAACTGCTTTTGAAAATGAAGATTATGCATAATATTAAGCATGTAAACTTTTATAGATTCAAAAATTAAGAGACAAATTAAGTAATGAAGATTACTCTTATATAATAACTCTATTAGAATGGTAAATAAAATTTCTATGATGGATATTATAACCACTTTTATTTTGATTTTTTGTTTAGTGATTTCAATAATGAGAGGATTTATAAAGGAAATATGTGCAAGGAAATATGTGCATTGATGCTACTTTTCTTATCTGTAATTATCACCGTAAATTATTATGATTTTTTCACTCCTAATTATAGTCAATATTTCTCTTCTAACATTAAAATCAATGTACTATCTACAGTATCAGTATTTATAATAATAAATTTGTTATTTATGCTAGTAAATAATCTAATAATGCAACTATTACTACCAGTGAGACTGGGTATCATTGACAGAGTTAGTGGCTCTTTAGTTGGATTATTTAGGGGAATATTATTTTCTTACATGTTATTTTTTATGTTACAACTATACTATTATACAGTATTTGAAGATGAAGTGACTGAACGTTCTCCTGAAGTGCATGAAGTTCTACCAAGTTGGATAATAGATTCATACTCTTATCAATTTTTATTTTTTGCAATAGATAATTTTGTAAATCAACAAATTTCAGAAACAAAAGTTGGCTTGTTAATTGATAAAATAAAGCAAGGAGAATGAACATGGATTTATTCTATTAGTATTGATTATATTCTTGTACAAATATAAAGTACACTACTTACTCTATATTAACTATTTCATTTTTACTTAATGCTGATATCAGAACCAAGCAATCCTTTATATTTCCCTTTTTTATAACGAAGAAATGCTGAAACTTTTGTATGATATACTGTGCAGGAATTTGGTAATTTCATCAGTAACTTGTGTAAGCTTTCTTTACTGAAAGTATCACCATCTAAGGGAGCATAATTAGAGCTTCCAGGGGATTCATAATCTAAATCAAGGTACTTTAAATGAGCAAAATTTTCTGAATGATCAATAAAGGCTTTTATACCTTCGTCACTGATTTTATGAAACTGTAAGCTGAGACTTGTAATATTGGTGCAATATTTAAAAGACTCAGCAAGAGCTTTTGCATGTTCGTCATTAATGCCGATATAAGAAAAGTCAAGACGTGTAAAATGTGCACAGCCTTCTAAAGCTCGACATAAAGCTTTTATACCTTTGCCACTAATATTAATGTCTCTACCACTAATATCAAGGATTTTAAGTTTTGGACAACTTCTTATAGACCGATATAAGCTTTCTACACCTTTATCACCAATATTATTACAGCATACATCAAATCTTTTGAGCTTTTGACAACTTTTTATAGCTTCAGCAAGAGCTTTTGCACCTTCATCACCAATGTTATTAAATCCTAAGTCAAGATACATAAGATTTTTAAGAACCTCTAAAGGGTTAGCAATAGCTTTTGCACCATCGTCATTAATATTATTGCTACTTAAATCAAGATATGTAAGATGTTTTAGATCTTTTATAGATTGACATAAAACTTCTGCTGCTTCGTGACTAATATATTCAGAATTTAATCTAAGATATGTAAGTTGTTTTAAATATTTTATAGAATCAAATATGGCAATTTGACCTTCATTACTAACTCCATAAAAATCGAAATTAATATATTTAAGATTTATACAATATTTGAGAGATCCACCTAAAGCTTTTGCGCTTTCGTCACACATTTTTTGCCTGCCACTCATTCCAAGCGATTGACTTACATGATTTACACCAAATATAACCTCTTTTAGATTGATACAATATTTTAAACACCGAGATATGGCTCTTCCAACATTTTCATCATGAAGGTTGTAAGTACCCAAATCAAGAAATTCAAGATTTGTATATTTTTCTTCCAATAATTTAGAAGATGAGAAACTAGTAGCCATTATTTTACCTATAAGTTAATTAATAATAATGACTAAATTTTTAACTTTTTTAGTGTTATTTTTTCATAACCAATTAAAATTGTGACATATATCCTTCTGCAAACAGGCAGCAATAACAGTATTGATCATTAGAAAAGCTATGGTCATAGGACCTACACCGCCAGGAACAGGTGTTATAGCTTTAACTTTTTCTTTTCCTTGTTCAAAATCAACATCACCTACAAATCTTTTCTTATCTTTTACATAATTTATTCCAACATCTATTACTATTGCACCAGATTTTATCCAAGAAGATTGAATGAATTTTGGTTTACCTACTGCTGCAACTACTATATCTGCTTGAGAACAATAATGAGCTAAATCTCTGCTTTTAGAATGCAAAACTGTAACAGTACAATTTTCATTTAGTAGTAGATGGAACATAGGTTTACCAACTATATTTGACCTGCCAATCACTACTGCATTTTTACCAGAAATATCTTTTTCAACTGATTTAATTAAGTATAATGAGCCTTGAGGTGTACAAGGAATCAGACAATTTCTTTCTCCTTTTACTAACTTTCCAACATTTTTGTCATGAAAACCATCAACATCTTTTTCTACTCTTACTGAATTAATTATCTTACTTGAGTTAATATGATCTGGAAGAGGTAATTGTACCAAAATTCCATTTACAGATTTATCTTCATTTAACTCTTTAATTTTATCAATTAATTTATCTTCCTGTATATCAGAAGGCAGGAAAATGGTTTCAGATTCTATTCCTATTGACTCTGCTTTTCTCTGTTTATTTCCTACATATAGGGTACTTGCTGGATTGTCTCCCACAAGAATAACCTTCAAGCACGGTACAATATTATGTTCAGCTTTTAGTTGTTTTATAAAACTCGCAAGCCTCAAACATAAACCATTTGCTATCTCTTTACCGTTGATAATAAACATTATTTATTGCTGCAAAATAGTATTTCTATATTAAGAATAAGACAAAGAACTTTATTTATAACTTTTTCTTTACTTTAAGGCAAGAATCTTTGATTTCAAGAAAAATGAGAAAGATAATTACTTCGTTGCATAACAAGCCATTTTATATTATAATTTAAATTTAATAATAAACAGCAAGATGGTTGCTTCATTACAAAAAATTATTATAGGTCAGCTGGAGAAAAATTTAGGCCAACCATTTTTACATAAACTTGCGGTAGATAAGGAATACTTTCGAGAGGTTAAAAAGTATGTAGAAGCAGGGTGTTCATCTTTAGCTAATTTCTTGAACATGCATTATGTTGTTAATAATTCAGAAGATGTAATCAATCAAGCACTATATCTTGCTTTAGAAAGCGATAATAAAGAAATGATGTGTGTTTTAAAAAAATGTGGTGCAAATGTTGATAATTTTATTAAAGAAAATTATGATAAATCTGAAGAATATAAAAGAAGAATAGAACAAAATTTTGATGAGATTGCAACTATTATAACCAACTATAAGGATTCAATTTCACTTGTAGGCCATGCCAATGTTTTGTTAGGTCTTTTTAATGTTTATTTTTATCTTTTTATATGTCCTGATTATAGTTCAATATCTACTACTGATAGCACAACACATAGAGTTATGTTGGGAGCTATAGTTGCTGCAAGTTATGTTTGCTGTGTAGGAGTATATATAATGATGAAAAGCTTTTCTGATAATGATGAAAAGCTTTTCTGATACTGAATTTAAAAATAATACTTTAGAAATGTACAACAATAAAGTGCAAGTAGACAAATACGAAAAAATAGCTAAAAAGATGTCAAAAATATTAGATGAAATAAAAATAGAAGAAGTATCACCTATGCATATTAACATATAAATAGAAAAGTTTATGCTTAAATTCCTTGCCATTCTTTAAACTCAGAACATTTTATATCAAGTAAACCTAATACCTTTTGAACAGAATGATTAATAATCTCATCTAATGAATTTGGTTTTATATAGAAAGCTGGCACTGGTGGAGCAATAATTGCACCCATTTCTGTTAAACTAACCATATTACGTAAATGTCCCAAGTGCAGAGGGGTCTCTCTTATCATTAGAACCAACTTTCTTCTTTCTTTGAGAGTCACATCCGCAGCTCTAGAAAGTAAACTAGAAGTATTTCCGGATGCAATTTCAGACATTGTTTTCATAGAGCATGGAGCAATAATCATTCCCAAGGTCTTAAATGAGCCACTTGCTATCTTTTCTCCTATTTTTTCTTCTGGGTAATAAAAATTAGAAAGTGATTTTATATCTTCAAGTGTCACACCAGTTTCATGAGATAAAGTGATTTTCCCAG
>NZ_JAZHPY010000031.1:0-11351 GCF_036711655.1 Wolbachia endosymbiont of Pentidionis agamae
AATTAATTGATGATTCAAATGAACTAACGCATGCTTCAGCTTCTACTCTTGATTTAGAGGTCAAGAAGGAGTGTAATAGAAGAGTAAATGCTGAATCTGTAAAAGTAGTTTCTTTATTAATGATCAAGCGTCTTCTTAACATTAATATTAATGAACAATTGGTATTTGATCGTGGTTCTAATAGGTATACAGGCTTAGTTTCTCAGTTTGCTGACGCTATTAGAGTTGCTGGATTTAAGATTTAAGATGGGTGTATCTATGAAAAGTTTAGAGAATAATAATCAGGATTTACTTCAACTCTTAGTATCTGTCAGGAGAGTTACGAAAGTTACAAAGGGTGGTAAAAATTTTTCATTTTCTGTTCTTGTTATTGTTGGTGATGAGAAGAGTAGGGTGGGTTGTGGTATAGGAAAACATGCGGAAATTGCTGAAGCAAGAGTTAAGGCTATAAATGCTGCTAAAAAGTCTATGATTATAGCACCTTTAAATAAAGGAAGGACATTATATCACGATGTTAAAGTTAAGTATCGTTCTAGTAAAGTGCTTTTAAGGTTAGCTAAATATGGAACTGGCATAGTTGCTGGTGGTCCTATAAAAGCTCCTGTTGTGGTTGCGGGATATAAGGATGTAGTTGCTAAGTCTCTTGGATCTAATAATCCTCATAATCTTGTTTATGCTGTTTTCAAGGCTTTTGGGGAAATGTACTCTCTTAGACAAGTTGCTAATAAGAGAGGTAAAAAAATTAGTGAAGTTATTAGAAAAAAAGGGTAAGTACATGAAGTTAAATTCTATGTTTACTGGTGTGTTAAAAGGAAAAAAACCTAAGCTGCTCGGTAGGGGTATAGGTTGTGGTAAGGGAAAAACATCTGGTAGAGGACATAAGGGACAAAAAGCTAGGAGCGGAGTGTCTATTAACGGTTTTGAGGGTGGTCAACAATCAATATATACTCGATTACCCAAAAGGGGGTTTAAATCTAAGTGTAAAGATGTATATTCTATAATTAATTTAGTTGACATTCAGCATTTAATAAATGTTGGCAAGGTATCTCAGGGTGACATCATTGATAAAGACCTATTATATAAATATAAGTTGATAAAATCTACTAACTGTAAGGTTAAACTTCTCAACAATGGTAAGTTGAGCGAAAGCTTTGCTTTTTATGTTAATTCAGTATCAAGTTCTGCTAAAAAAAGTGTTATTTCTGCAGGCGGTAGTATAGAAATTTTACTATAATATTCAGAATGAAGAGCAAGACCTTATTCTCTGATTTAAATTCTATTTCTTTGTATAGAGGTGATTTATTAAGGCGCATATTTTTTACATTAATAGTCTTAATATTTTATCGCTTAGGCACTTATATTCCTATTCCTGGAATTAATCTTGAAATTGTTAAAGACCTTTTTTTTCAAGATAGTCATGGAATTTTTGGAGTATTCAATTTATTCTCTGGTGGTGCTTTGGCTAGGATGACTATTCTTGCTTTAAATGTTATGCCTTATATAGTAGCATCTATAGTTATGCAATTAGTTTCTGTTGCTATTAAAGGGATGGATAAAGTGAAAAGCAACGAAGGCATAGGACATAAGAGTATGAATTTTTATATACGCTGTATGACCATAGTGTTTTGTGCTTTTCAAGCAATGACTATGTTGATTGGATTAGAAAAGTTAGGTGATAATGTTGTTATAGAGCCTGGTATTATTTTCCGCCTTACAGGGGTTTTTAGTATGGTTGGTGGTACTATGCTTTTAATATGGTTGGGTGAAATTATTACTGCTTATGGTATAGGAAATGGAATTTCTTTGATTATTTTTACAGGAATAATTTCAGAATTGCATAATGGATTATCACATTTACTTAAGTTAAATAAAGCAGGTGTATCAGCACTTGTTGTTCTTTTTGTTTTTTTACTATTTTTGCTGTTATTAATATTAATTATTTATGTGGAGTATTCATATAGAAAAGTTAATATTCATTATCCAAAAAAACAGTTTAATAAGGTTAATCGCAATAATTTCAGTTATATACCACTGAAGATAAATTTATCAGGAGTGATACCAACTATTTTTGCTAATGCAATGCTACTCACTCCTATTACAGTTGCTAATTTTTATAAGGGGAGTGTATTTTCTGATTTTATTTTGCATTATCTTTCTCCTGGAAAGGTGTTATATATAACTTTTTACTTAATTTTGATAGTGTTTTTTAATTTTTTTTACACTAATTTTATATTTAATCCACAAGAAAATGCCAATTTCTTGAAAAAAGGTGGAGGCTTTATTCCAGGTATAAGGCCTGGAAAGCATACTTCTGAGTACTTGCATGGTATAGTTTTTAAGTTAACTTTTATAGGATCTGCTTATTTAGCAGTGATATGTATTGTGCCAGAGATAGTTAGATACTATTATAATGTGCCTTTCATTTTTAGTGGAACAAGCTTATTAATTATAGTTAATGTAATTACTGAAACAATCTCACAAGTACAATCCTATATTTTTGCAAATAAATATGATAATTTAATAAAAAAGTATGAGTCGAAATCAGGAAGATTAAAGTGAATATTCTAATATTTGGTCCTCCAGGTTCTGGTAAAGGCACTCAGTCAGTTTTTTTAGTGAAGGAATATAATTTATCAATTATATCTGTAGGTAATTTATTGAGGCAGATTATATCAATTGGAGGTGATCTTGGTAAAAAAATACAAAAAATTGTTGAGTCTGGAAATTTAGTATCAGATGATATTATCTGTAATTTATTATCTGATCAACTTCAGTTAATAGGTGATAATTTTTTATTAGATGGTTTTCCTAGAAATTTAACTCAAGCACATTTTTTAACGGAGTGGCTGCTAAAAGTAAAAAGAAGGGCTATAGATTGTGCAATTGAATTACTAATTCCTGACGAAATTGCTGTAAGTAGGATGACTAACCGTCTTATATGTATGGATTGTAACAGTGTATATACTCTTTCTTTACTACAAGAGCGCGGCTTGGTATGCATAAAATGTCACAGTAAAAATCTAAAAAAGAGGAGTGATGATACGGATCTTGCAGCTATTAACAATAGATTGAGTGAGTATCATATGCAAATGCAGGATTTACGCCATTATTATATGAATAAATTAATTACTGTAGATGCTAATCGTAACATCAATGTAATTGCTGAGGAAATTGCAATGAAAATTGCAAATTATGCATAAATTTGCTCTGCCATTTTGTCTATTACTATCGATAATAACTTATTGCTTGGGTGATTATTATGTAATATCTCATGGCAGCCATATTATATTTAATATAGCTAGATTACTAAGTGATATATTTATTGATTTACTAAAACTGATTAGTTTA
Organism: Wolbachia endosymbiont of Pentidionis agamae; assembly: GCF_036711655.1. NCBI lineage: Bacteria > Pseudomonadati > Pseudomonadota > Alphaproteobacteria > Rickettsiales > Anaplasmataceae > Wolbachia > Wolbachia endosymbiont of Pentidionis agamae. The sequence continues at coordinate 3,349 of NZ_JAZHPY010000031.1, forward strand.
CCATTAATTTTTCTATCTATTATTTCTGTTCTTTCTGGACTTAAGGATTCAATTGAAGTTAAATTTTTGCTTAGAAAAATACTTTTTTATACCTTATTCACTACAATAACAGCAGCAAGTATTGCTTTAGTTTTTTATTTACTGATAGATCCAGCAAAAAGTAATATTGTTACTAATAATTTAGTAGAAAACAATTCAAGTAAACAAAGTTACTTGCCATATTTAAAATCACTTATTCCATCAAATGTCATAAAAATCTTTCTTGAAAACAATGTAATAGGCGCTATGTTCATAGCCTTTTTGATTGGCGTCTCTGTTCTTTCCTTACAAAAAGAAAAACAAATGATTTTACATCAAGTATTTTCTGCACTTTTTGATACTTTATTGAAAGTTACTCAATATATATTAAAATTTATTCCTGTTGCTATTTGTGCATTTATCATATGTTTTTTACATGACTTAAAAGATAATCATCAATTATATGGCCTTTTATGGTATCTCTTTTGTGTTATATTTGCAAATTTCGTACAAGCATTTTTAGTTTTACCCTTACTAATGTGGTATAAGGGAATATCATCTTTTCAAACTTTTAAGGGAGTTTTATCTGCATTAACTATAGGTTTCTTTTCTAAATCTTCCAGTGGAACTTTACCAACAACTATAAATTGTGTGCAAAAGAATTTAAATGTTTCAAAGAAAATTTCATCCATTGTTTTGCCTGTATGTACAACAATTAATATGAATGCATGTGCTTCATTTATTTTAATCACAGTGATGTTTGTTTCAGAATCAAATGGGTATGTTTTCACTTTTTGTGAAATGTTTGCATGGATATTCTTATCCACTTTAGCAGCTGTAGGAAATGCTGGAATACCAATGGGATGCTATTTTATGGCAACTAACTATTTGATAGCTATGAACATACCATTACATATAATGGGTGTTATTTTACCTTTCTATGCAATAATAGATATGCTTGAAACTGCAATAAATATCTGGTCTGATGTATGTATCACACAAATAGTTAATAAAGAATATACTGAGTAGTAAGTCTATAATGTAGTTATAGCGTTCAATTTAATTAACTTTCTATTCATAAATTATAAAGTTATTGCTTGCTGCTGTCGAAATATTTAAAAACATCATTTAAAAATATATAAGTAAATTTTTAAAAAAATTACCTAATCAATTGACTTTTTAATATAAAATGTTAATGTATAAAGTATATTAATTATTAGGTCAATGCAATGCCAGACAATACAAATGAGATTATAAACTTACATTCGATTCCAATTGTAAGTAATCAAGATACTGAGAAAGAAATTTCAAATATTATCACATCCGAAAGAGATCTAAATCAGATGATAAAGAAATTAGAAGGAAAAAAGTTGATATGGGATTTTTTAATGTTATTAAATAATGGTCATTATAAAGAGATGGGAAAAAGGTTTGATATAATCAAGGAAGTAAATGAAAAAATAAAAGGTTCATTAGGTGAGGAATGGTTGGCATACAAACCTTCAGATAAAAATCTCAATGTTAGACTTAAAAGTGATAATCCAAAACCGATAGAGATTAACAAGCTCATGGCTCTAAAAGATTATAATAAATTTTATATTCATCTTAGTGAAGGTAATGAAATTGCGGTAGAAAGAAAAAATAAAGAGAGGCATTATGACTTTAGCAATACGAATTCACCTTGTGAGATGACTATTAACTGGAATATAAGCAGGAGCTTACTGTGTAATAATAAAAATTATACATTGATTTTGGAAGTAGATAAAGATGGAATTAGTGCTATTAAGGAATTGAAATGTGGAAAAGATAGCATTGTAGATAAAGATAAGATCTTAGAATTAGTAAAAGTAAATAAAGAGGTTTTCTTAAATGGATGTGGTTTAAGTGACTCTTTGGAAAACTACTACTTGAAAAATAGAGACGAGGTAGTAAGCCCAGAATTAACAAATCCAAAAACGGTACAAGCTTTCGATAAAAATGGGATAGAGCACGAATAGAAAGCCAACTACGCATTAACAGATTGAAAACAGTGCAAGTTGTCAATGAAATGCATTACCTTTTTATCTGTTCAACATAAAATATATTTATTAGATGTTCTTTTTTTACTGTTTTCATTCCTAGTTAAAATCTCTATTCCTTTTTGACTTAAAGATAGTGTTGAAAGAGATATAATTTTGGAAACTTTGACCGTATAATAATTTTAAATAATGCATAATTTTAAAATTAATCATATCATAAAAAGTATTTTATGAATTGCTGATTGTTTTTTCCTAGTTGGCAATAGAGTTTTTCTGCAAATTTTTGTTGATTACATTATCAAGGCATTCAAAATGTTATCTTTTTATTAAAGATGCGATGGAAAGATGAAGGTATTGTTATAGCTACTAGGAAATATGGTGATAAAAACTTAATTGTTTCTCTATTTACGCAGAATTATGGAAAACGTCGAGGATTAACTAGGTTAACGAAAAGTAATAGTTATAAATTTCAAGTCAATAATTTGCTTGATGTGGAATGGGGTGCTAAATTGCCGGAAAGCCTAGGATTTTTTAAATGTGAAATTATTGAATCCTCATTTCATTATTTTTTTCATGATAAGCTAAAAAATATTGCTATTATAGCTTTTACATCAATGCTAGAAAATATTTTGCCAGAAAATGAAGCTAATAAAACTCTATATGAAAAATTCAAATATTTTATTAATGTAATAAAAAATAATACAGAATCTTGGCAAGTTTGTTATCTGAGTCTTGAGCTTACTCTCCTTACAGAACTTGGTTTCAAATTGGATTTGTCTAAATGTGCAGTAACTGGAACAACAGAAAATTTAAAATTTATTTCTACTAGAACTGGTAGGGCAGTATCTCAAGATATCGGAACACGTTATAAAGATAAAATTTTTCCCTTTCCGCGCATGCTACATAATGCATACCATAATAATTTTTGTTGTGTTCATAAACTTGAGGAATTTCAACTAGGACTAAAAATTACGGGTTATTTTTTAGATAAGTGTGTATTTTCACAGCTTGGCATACCATTTCCTGAATTAAGAAAATTCATGATGAATTATTTATATTGACATTAATATATAGCTTTATTATAAGTTTAATATCAATTAAAAGTGTTTTTATTTATGGCAAATATTATACAAAAGTTAAAGAATTTTTATAATTCGTTCACAAATAAGTCAACTCATAGTGAACAAAGTGATATTCAATTAGATGATTTAGACATCACGATTGATCTGCCTAGTAAATTTCAAAAATTTTCAAGTCATGAGAATGAGATTTTGAAAATTTTTAAAGAAGCAAACAGTTTGTTTTGTAGTAATTTTCAAGGCTTAACAATGTTAGGTAGACCAAAATATTTCTATAATAAAGAAAACAAAAATTGGACATATGACCGTGCTTATGTGAATCATAAAAAAAATGAAAGTAGTAAAAGTTACGATAATGATGGGTGGTTCCATGTAGTAGAGGTAACACTGCATCCCGGTAGTTTTATAAGCTCTTTCAAAAATATTACTGAACATATTGTAAATTTAAAAAATGCTAGTGATTCACAGATTGAGCAGTGTTTTCAGCTTGAAATGTATTGTAGGTATCTTCTGATTCAGTGCATGTATATGTATACGGATGAAGGCAAGGATAATCTTCGTAAGTATCAAGGAAGTGCATTAGAAAACATTGAAGAGATATTAAAAGATACTAATGTTCTCTTATTATATAAGCTATTTAAGCATATTTGTTTATTTAATAAAAATATGGATATATCCCCATCACCTGCAACTGAGTGTGATAAAACAGTAGATTTTAATATAAAAGAATTTATAAAATTGCTAAAGAAATATATTGCTGATAATTTACAACTAGTAAAAGAAGCTGCTTTACAATTGAAGCCTTATTTGAAGAATTGTAAAATTGATGCAATATCAATAAAGCCATGTTTACAAGATAAGAACTATGCTAAGATTAAGTTAAAAAGTGATGATGGAGAAATCACAGTAAGTGAATTTTTAAAATCTGATTTTTGTAAACAAAATGGAATTTCAAGATTTGATATATCTGATGTTGATAAAAAATTTAGAATTGATGGCTTTGTCAATGAAGAAGGAGTTAGGCACTATAGAGTTTTAAGTGGCTCACTGCAAATCATTTTAAATTGGCAGATAGGAGAGAAGAATTATAGTATTACATTATGTATTATAGTAGGCACACTTATCCTTAAGAATGATCAAAAACTATCTCGCGAAGAAATAGAAACAAATACACAAGTAAAGATTGCTGTTGCTCAAAAAGATGGTAAAGATCTTTACTTCAACCTAAGTGAAATTATAAACTTTAAACAAGAAGGTTGTAACATAACAGAAAAGCTTTCTTCAAATCTTAATAATGTACAAGTAAATCAATTGATAGAGGGAAGAGCAATAAGCAAAACTATTTAAAGATGTGTATAGGGTTTTAAAGTGTCTTGCTAAAAATGTCGGAATGTAACAGAAGAAAGTTGCACTATGGAATGGAAGGGTAGTAATGGTTATCTTGGGCAAATGACAAGTAAGGCAAAAATAGTACCAAAATATAGTAGTTTATCGATAATGATGCTTTCTGTTCTTGATATTTTTCTCACTTCTAACCGCAATTCTTGTCTATTTTTAGGTAGAATATTTTCGAAATATAGAAATTACTTTTTAAATGTTAAAAAATAAAAATGATAGAGCTTGTTATTTATATTTAAATGCTAGATAATAAAAATAAAAAATAATGGCAGAAAGAGCTAATAATATTAAAGTCGGACAAGTATTGGAGCATAATAAGGAGTTATTCTTAGTTTTAAATACAATGCACACACAGCCAGGTAAAGGTGGTGCTTACGTACAAGTTGAAATGAAAAATATTAAGACTGGTGCGAAACATTATGAAAGATTTCGTTCTGAAGTACCTATAAGGCGTGCAATTTTAGATGAAGAAGAATATATTTATCTTTTTACTGATGGTAATCTTTTGCACATTATGAACAATGTTAGCTATGAGCAAATTGTTCTTAGCGTAGATTTGCTTGGAGAAAGAAAAGTGTACTTACAAGATAATATGAAACTTAAAGTACAAACTTATCGAGGGAAAGTTATCTTTGTCTCTGTGCCTGATTATGTTACCCTTACTGTAAAGGAAACTGAAAATGTAATTAAGGGTCAAACTGTTACTGCTTCATATAAGCCAGCCATTCTAGATAATGGTATGCGTGTTAATGTGCCGCAATTTGTGAAAGCAGATGATAAAATTGTAATTTATACTCCTGATCATTCATATTATGAAAGGGCAAAGGAATAATAGTGTCTATTATATCACCAAGGATTAGTGTAATGTTACAATGTGTGCGTAAGGCGTCTAATGCTTTAATTCGTGATTTCAATGAGTTACAGGTTTCACAGCTTAAGTCAAGTAGCTTTATCGAATCAGCTTATTCACGATCTGCAAAAATTATACGTGATGGATTATATAATTATAAAAATGATAGCAATTTTGTTTTTGAAGGAGATGCTGAGAGTGAAATAAACAGCGATTATTCTTGGTTTCTTTTACCAATAGATGGTAAGGAAAATTTTGAAAAATCAATTGTATGTTTTGCCATATCAGTGTGTTTGATTTATAAAAATAAAGCTGTGGCAGCTGTAGTTGATATTCCAGCATTAAAAGAGACTTTCTGGGCAGAAGAAGGCAAGGGTGCTTTTTTAGATAGTTCTTCGAGGTTTATTAAAATGAGAATTGGAAGTAAACAGAGGTTAAGTAGTTGTATTATAGATTGTTATAATATAGATTGGAATTTATTAAGTAATTTACTGTCTCATAACTTTAATTTACGTATTTTCGGGTCAATAATGCTTGGTTTTATGTATCTTGCGCTTGGAAGATTTGATATTATATTATATTCAAATATTCATAAATACAAAGTCTTGATGGGCAGGTTATTCCTTCAAGAAAGCGGATATGGTAAAGTAACTGAAAAAAATGGGTTAGTTGTTGCTGGCAATTCTGCATTACATCAATTGTTAGTATCTGAAATAAATAAAAATACTGCTTGTTAAAATTATTCATAAATAAGTATAAAGCAGAATTTGTATAAAAACTCAAATTTAAATATGAACAAAATTATAAGAATAGTATACTGTTATTATAATAGATTTTTACAATATAAAAAAAGCATGTTTAGTACAGTCACATGTGTATTGGTATAGTACCACTGATTATGATATTAGTGGTGGCAGTAGCTGATATGTCGACGGATTTATACTCTGTAGCAATGCCAAGTATTGCTGAGTATTTTCAAGTGCATGCCAGTTTAGCTCAGTACACAATTACTTTCAATCTGGCTGGACTTGCTATTTCTGGATTAGTTTATGGCCCACTATCTGACCATTACGGTAGACGTCCAATAATGCTACTTGGAATGGCAATCTTTACTACTGCAAGTTTACTGTGTTGTATGGTCGATAATATTACACTTTTAATTTTAGTACGTTTTATGCAAGGTATAGGATCTGGAGTTGCAGGCGTTATTGGTTATGCAGCCATAAAGGATATATATTCTGGAAGTGAATACACAAGAGTAATTTCAAAACTAAACATGGTTGTTGCACTTTCACCAGGTGTTGCACCTATTATCGGTAGTTATATAATATCTTCTGGTTACCACTGGAATAATTTATTTATTATTATGTCTCTTGCAGCTTTTACAACGCTTGCCTTAGTTTATTTTAAGCTAGAAGAAACATTAATATTAGATCATAAACCACTTAATGCAAAAGGATTAGCTATCAAAATAATTAAGCAATACACGCTAATGTTTAAAAATCGCAGGTTTCTTGGGTTTGCTACAATTCAAGCATTAACTTTCACGTGGTTATGGGCGTACGTTGTTAATTATCCTTTTATCTTTAAAAAGATGGGGATAGATGTTAGATATTTTGGTCATCTGATTTCAGTAATAGTAATGTTTTTTATAGTTGGAACAATAGTAAATGCTAGGTATGTATCGAGAGTAGGGGTAAATAAAATGTTGATTATAGGTCTGTTATTGCCTTTATTATCGGACGGATTATTGATGTATATCTATTTTATAGATAAACTTAGCATTGTTATTTTGCAGGTTTTATGGATTCCTGGTAATATTGGTCTCGCTTTTATAATCAGTAATAATGTTACTCACGCGTTAGAGGCTATAAAAGATACTGGTCTTGGCAGTGCATTTATTTTTTTTGCAGATATGATGTGTGGTGCTGTAGGAACATATTTTGTAGGAAGATTTCTAGATTACGGAATTTTACCGAATCTTGTATTAACAATTTTATGTTCAATAGTAGCAATTATAATTTATATACGTTTAGAAAAAATAACTTTGACTACTTAATTTATAATAATATAATTCAATGATGACTCTTTCGTCTAGTGGTTAGGACATCACCCTTTCACGGTGGTAACACGGGTTCAAATCCCGTAAGAGTCACTTTAGTGTATATTTCTTAAAGTTCAGTATTATTGTGCTTAATTAGCTTGACTTTTTTTTATTAGTTATGTTATAATTAAAGCTTTATATGTTACGATTTAAGTAATATGGTAAGTTACAGAGATATTAAAATATTTTTAGTGGACTCTATTTTAGAAGGTGGAGATAAAGTTGATCTTCTAGAGAATCCTGAAGCTTTGGAGAATATTGAAAAACATTTTGAAGCAGCTCAATTTATAATCAGTTCTAGCTTAAAAAGTCATGATAAGTGTGAGCTTATTAGAAGTAAAGCAGCTTTATCAAATATAGAGAAGTATCCAGAAAGAAGTAGAAGTATAATGAATGATAGTAGCGTATCAGGTCTTTATAGACGGCGTGTGATTACAAAAGGTGATATTTTTAAGGAAACATCAGTTACTTTGAAAAGAACTCAATCTGTACGAGATGTAGAAATGAAGTCATGTGGAACATCCAAAATCTCTGAA